>NZ_JANBWE010000001.1:600000-900000 GCF_024259515.1 Salirhabdus salicampi
AGTTAAATGAATGGGGAAAAAGGTTTGGAGTAGATCGTAAACTATAGCTTTTTTAACATAAAAAGGGCATGGTCATAAGTTGACCTTGCCCCTTTTTATCGTTATATTACTTCATTTCTATTTTCCGAAAAAGTCTCTTTTATATAATCTGTAATGTTAATTCGTTTGAATGGAAACTCAGATTCAAACCGGTCATTATTTACCCGACTAACGTGTGGAAAATCTTCTCCATGTTCATCACAACTGATAGTCCGATTCATTACTTTTGATGCAAGTTCCGCTAACTTTTTCACAGTAAAGGTATCTCCACCTGTGTTATACATATCATATTTAGGATTTTCACTAGTTGTGAGTAAATAAAATACTTTCGCGACATCATCTACGTGAATGAAGCAGGCTTCGTGGTGACTAGGGGTAGGAATTGTAATTGGGGAATGATCTTGAGGTGCAGTTGTTAACGTGCCGATTGGATTGAATTTTCCTCCAACTCGTCCACCGCCATATAAACTCGAAATTCTTACGCCAATAAATCTTGTGTCACTATGCGCATCATAATGTCTTGCACATGCTTCATTATACTGTTTCATCCAGCCGTAAAGGGTGGCTGGTTTACCGTGTGTATCTTCGGTAACTTCCTCACTGCCAAAATCTTTTTGGTCTCCATATACTGCAATTGAACTCGAATGAATGACACGTGGAATGTTATGATGGACTGCAGCTTCAAAAATTCCATTCACTCCAGTAATGTTCAATCGCATCACTTTATGTGGGTCTGCCGCTGCCCCCCCTGCTAAAATGTAAGCCATATTAATGATCACATCTGGTTTTACTTTTCCGACTAAGCTGAAGGTATCTTCGGGAAACCGTATATCTACAATTTCATCAGTAGTCACAGCTTTTGTTATATCAGCTCCGACGACGGAAACCCCGTCTTTTTTTAATAATTTTACGATTTTACTACCTATGTAACCGCTAGAACCAAACAACAATACTTTCATGTAAGTTCCCCTTTCCTTTATTATATATAGATTGTTATAAATCTAATATACATGTCCCACAGAAAGAAAACAATTTGAATACATAATTGTTTGTATAAGTAAATGTTATGTTTTTCTTCCGTTTGTCTCTACGTTCTCATTCTATGTCAATAGTAAACTATAACGTTTCTTTATGTTATCTATAATATATTTAAATTGTTTTATACTGACTAAACATTTATATTAGGATGTAGTATGAATAATATGAATTTTCCGTTAATGGGTCGATCCCCATTACTGCAAAGACTAGTATTCTACCCAATAAAATATTTCAAGGACGGTGGGACAACGAATGTCAAAGAAATATCAGATGTATATTAACGGTCAATGGGTAGACAGTAGTTCAGGAGAGATATTTGATTCTGTAAATCCATATAACCAAAAAATTTGGGCAACCATTCCACAAGCAACAAAAGGTGATGTAAATCAAGCCATCACCGCTGCTAATCATTCCTTTCACAAACAATGGAAAAACACTTCAGGAAAAGAAAGATCTTCTCTACTTCATAACCTTGCAGACATAATTGAAAGAAATGCTGACTATATGGCTGAAATTGAGTCAACTGACAATGGAAAAGTAATTCGGGAAACAAAACATCAAATGATGTTTGCCGCTAGAAATTATCGCTATTTTGCTGGATATGCAGATAAGTTACAAGGGACAGTTGTCCCGATGGATAATCCTGATTTGTTTGATTATACAATTGTTGAACCTCTTGGTGTCGCTGCATTGATCACCGCTTGGAATTCACCAATCACCTTACTCGCCAATAAGTTAGCACCAGCGTTAGCAACTGGTAACACGGTCGTGGTTAAACCGTCAGAACATGCTAGTGTGTCTACTCTAGAATTTGGAAAGTTAATTGAAAAAGCTGGGTTTCCCGCAGGTGTTGTGAACATTATTACAGGAGATGGGAATGTTGGGGAAGCACTTACGAGCAGCCCTAACATTCAAAAAATCTCATTTACAGGTGGGCTTAATACCGCTCGTATGATTTCCCGATCAGCTAGTGAAAACTTGACGCCAGTAACGACGGAATTAGGAGGGAAATCTCCTAACATCATTTTTGAAGACGCTAATTTAGATGATGCAGTATTAGGGGCAGTAGCAGGTATTTTTGCAGCAAGTGGACAGACTTGTGTTGCTGGTTCTAGATTGTTAGTGCAAGATTCAATCTACGATAAAGTCGTAGACAAGATTGTAAATAAGGCCAGTAAGATCAAACTCGGTAACCCTTTAATCCCAGAAACCGAAATGGGACCTGTTGCTAACCGGGCGCAATTTACAAAAATTACCCAAATGATCAATGATGCAATTTCAGAAGGTGCTAAGTTGCTGCTTGGCAAAGATCCAATTGAAGATGAAAGTTTACAAGAAGGATATTTCATCCGTCCAACTATATTTGGCGATGTGAACAATAGTATGACCATTGCTCAAGAGGAGGTGTTTGGACCGGTACTATCCATTATTCGCTTTAAGGAAGAAAAGGACGCGATTAAAATTGCGAACGATTCCAAATATGGCCTAGCATCTGGTGTATGGACAAATAGTGTAAAACGGGCACATCGAATGGCGAAAAACATCGAGGCCGGTTCTGTTTGGTTAAACACATATCGGACGCTAGGAGTCGGAGCGCCTTTCGGAGGTATGAAGTTAAGTGGTAATGGAAGAGAACGAAGTTGGCATACGTTACTAGATTATACGAAAGTAAAAAATGTCATGCTAGATATGTCTGATAATGTCCGGGATCCGTTTAGCCTGAAAACGTAACCTACATAAAGGAGGCTATCAATTTATGAAAATAGGATTAATTGGTTTAGGAAATATAGGAAGCGGAGTAGCTCGATGTCTCCTTAACCATAACTACGAAGTGGTAGTATATGACATTAATGAGGAAAGAGTAAAAGAACTTGAATCTCATGGTGCAGAAGGAAAAGGGAATGTTAATGAGTTATTTAGTGATTCACAGTTCGTTATATCAAGTTTACCAAATGATGAAATTGTAACAGATGTGTTTTTAAATCAAGTCGATTTACGAACGATTCAAGAGTCAGTCACATTGATTGAGTTAAGCACAATATCGCCTGAAGTCATTCAAGAAATGGCCCGTCACTATAAAGACCAACCGCTAAGCATAATTGATTGTCCGATTAGCGGTGGACCGGTGGAAGCAGCAAGTGGAAACTTAAACTTAATGGTTGCTGGGATTGAATCTCACATAAATGCTGCGAAAGAAATTTTAAATGCTATAAGTAGTCACTTTACTATTGTAGGGGAAGAAATCGGTTCTGCAAAAGCTGTGAAATTGATTAATAATATGATGACGATGGGGAATGTACTTATCGCATCTGAGGCATTTGCAATGGGGGCCCATTATGGAATTGACCAACAAATGTTATATGACACCCTCAGCAAAATGGGGGGAACTTCACATCATTTCGTGAAAAGGTTCCCGAAAGTCATACATGATGATTATTCAGCTTGGTTTCCAATTCAATTGGGGATAAAAGACTTACAATTAGCGTTGAATTGGGCAAAGAGGAATGGGATTGATTTAAACGTCTGTCATTTTGTCTATGACAGTTATGAAAATGCAGCTAATGAAGGGTTAGCAAATGAAGATATTGTGGCATTGACAAAATATTTCAAATCCAAATTCAATAATTTATAAGCTTTTTCAAGGGTGAAATCATTCACTCCACCTTTGAAAGTGTTTTTAAAAAAATTTTAAGGGGGATTTTTAAATGAAAAATTTATTGTTTTTCGTTGGTACATTAATGCTAATTTTTGTTGTTGGATGTAATAGTGAATCATCAAGTGGAACTGAAGACGGCCCGGTAACCATTACAACCGGTTCTGAAGGGGGAAGCTGGTATCCAATCGGTGGTGCTCTTGCAGATATGATGAATGAGGACCTTGAACGTACAAATATTTCTGCGGTTCCTGGTGGAGGAACAGCAAATCCTGCAGCAGTAAGTATAGGGGAAGCAGATATCGGCTTTAGTTATGGTCCTACTTTATTCTCCGCACTACAAGGGACAGATCCATACGAAGAAGAATATGGTAACTTGAAAGCTATCGCGAGATTATACAACTTGGCTTGGCAAGTAATTGTTGATGCAGATTCTGATATCACTTCTTTACAGGATATCGTAGATAATCAAATTGGTGTGAAGTGGGTACCGAACAAAAGAGGTACTGGAGACGAATGGATTGCTCAAAAGGTTATCCAAGAGTATGGATTCACATATGAAGATGTTCAAGATTGGGGTGGAGAAGTAAACTTCGTCACGATGTCAGAAGCAGTGTCATTATGGAGAGATCGCCATATTAACATGTATTCTACCCATACGCTGATTCCAGCACCAACGGTTACAGAGTCAACCTTAGCAAGAGATGCTGTATTCTTATCGATTGATGACGATATTATTCAAACGTTAAGAGAAAAATATGAATTAGTTGAAACGACGTTACCAGCTGGTACGTATGAAGGGCAAGATGAAGATATTAAAACGGTAACAATGCCAGTAGTTCTATTTGCACGCGAGGATGTTTCAGATGAAGTTGTGTACTCTCTTACAAAAATTCTTAATGAGAAACATGAAAAATTAATCGATGTTCATACATTATTTAACGAATTTGATCCTAAAACGGCATGGAAAGATACAGGAATTGAGTTACACCCAGGAGCAGAACAATATTACAAAGAAGTTGGGTATATGGACTAGTACAGAATAGGGCCTGAGATATTCCTCAGGCCCAACATATAGGTGGTGTATTTATATGACTAGAAATCCAAAAGTTCTAGGGATCCTAATAAGTATTGTTGCGATTGGAATGTCTTCTTTCCATTTATATACTGCATATTTTGGTTCATTGGAAGGGATGTTACAGAGAAGTGTTCATTTATTATTTGCATTAGTCCTAATATTCCTGATATATCCGATACGTAAGAAAGGCTTTAGTAAACTTGATCATTCTAGATGGATATTCATTGTCGTATCCGTCATGTCTATCCTATATATATTTATCAATTATGATAGAATCACGACAAGGTGGTGGGGGGTTTCCGAAGTTTACACCCTCGATATTTTGTTCGGATTTGCCTTGATATTACTTATTCTGGAGGCGACGCGAAGAAGTTTAGGCTTACCTTTAGTATTTGTTGCTGTTGCCTTTTTACTTTACGGCTTCTACGGCAGTTCCATGCCTGGAGTTTTCTCACATAGAGGCTATGCGATGGATCGGGTTGTGGAAAATTTATATCTTACTACATCTGGTATTTTTGGAGTAGCACTATCCGCCTCAGCAACGTTTGTGTTTTTATTTGTTCTCTTTGGAGCATTTTTAGAGAATACAAAAGCAGGACAATTTTATATTGATTTAGCCATTGGGAGTACTGGAGGTATGAGAGGTGGACCTGCAAAATCTGCTGTAGTAGCGAGTGGGTTGATGGGGTCTATTTCTGGTACTGCGATTGGTAATGTAGTTACAACAGGCTCATTAACAATCCCTCTCATGAAAAAAACAGGATATAAACCTCACGAGGCTGCTGCAATTGAATCCTCTGCATCAGTAGGAGGACAAGTTACCCCACCTATTATGGGGGCCGCTGCATTTATTGTAGCGGAGTTTACTGGTGTTCCTTATTGGGAGATCTTGCTTATTAGTATTATTCCAGCTTTTTTGTATTACGCTTACGTCATGTTTACCGTCCATTTTAGCGCGGGTTACAAAGGGTTAAGTGGTCTTTCCAAAGAAGAATTACCAAAAGTGAAAGAAACAATAAAAGAAGGATGGCACTTAACCATTCCTTTAATTTTACTCGTATATCTTTTAATTGATGGCTATACACCGATTTTCGCGGGGTTTATTGGTATTATGTCAATATTAGTCATAACAAACTTGAGAAAAAATACCCGTATGTCCCTTCAAGCTTTCGCCAACTCCTTAATAGGTGGTGCTAAGCAATCACTACCAATTGTAGCGGCTACAGCATGTGCTGGAATTGTTGTCGGAATTATTTCATTGACGGGATTAGGGATGAAATTTTCTTCTATTGTAGTATCTATGTCAGGTGGAAATCTTTTCATGGCGTTAATTTTTGTAGCAATTGCAGCCTTAATTCTAGGTATGGGCCTACCAGTTATTGCTGCATATGTAGTGTTAGCCGTAATGGCAGCACCAGCACTTGCTGAACTCGGGGTACCTATATTAGTTGCTCACTTAGTCGTGTTATGGTTTACCCAACTGTCAAACATTACTCCTCCTGTATGCTTAACGGCATATGCTGGTGCAGCTATTGCTAAAGCAAATCCTATTCAAACAGGTTTTCATTCTTTACGCTTTGCTTTGGCGATGATTATTCTGCCATTTATGTTTGTATATAGTCCGTTACTTATAACAGGTTCCAAAGTTGCTGTTACTGTTACGATTGTTGCAACTTTAGCCGGTTTTATAGCATTGTCTGCTGCGATTGAAGGATTTTTAAAGACGAAGATCAATATGCTTGCAAGAACTCTTTTGTTCATTTCTGCATTATTCTTATTCTACCAGGACTATCTCTTAAATGTTGTCGGGTTATTAATAGTTATAACGATTTTGATTTTACAAATAAAAGGGGCTAAACAACTAGTATTCATAGATAAGGAGCAAGCAAATATTAGTCAATAAAAAAAGGGCTCTTACCACAAGAGCCCTTTTTAATAAGATTATTGAATTATTGTTCATGTACTGGATAATAAAAATCTTCTCCTTGAAAATGGCGTAATGACATTTTTAAAAACTCTTTTGATGCTTGGGATAATACTCGGTCCTTACGGTAAATGAAAAATAGCCGTCTGTTCGTATTCATATTTTTAATTGGAAGTCCTTTTAATAAACCAAGTTCAACTTCCCTTTCAACGGATAATTTCGGCAGAATTGTAACCCCCAAATTGTTCTCAACGGAGCGTTTAATTGCCTCAACATTACTTAAAATAATAGAATGTTTAAACTCAATATTTTCAGCACGCAAATGTTCCTCAATCATTCGAAGTAATGCAGATGATTTATCGGATTTAATAAACGTTTCTTCTTTTAAATCTGTGAGTTCAATTTCTTCTAACTTTGCACAAGGATGACTAACAGAACAAATTAATAAAAGTTCATCATTAAAAAAAGGGTGACATAACAAGTTTGGGTATTTATTAACGAGGTCTGTTTCCCCAATAATACCGAGTTCATGATTATTCATAATCACGTTTTCAATCACTATTTGGGAAAAGGCAATTTTGATTTGGATATCGATTTTGGGGAAACGGGCCTTATAAATTCCTAACAATTCAGGTAATAAATAAGATCCAAAATAAGATCCGGAAGATATGGCTAATGTGCCTCGGTTTAAATCATTAAAGTCATTAATGACAGTAATTGCTTCATCATATAGGTGAATAATCTGTTCAGCATATCGTAAAAAATTTTTTCCTTCTTCATTTAATATCATCATCTTTTTTGATCGATCAAACAATTTTGTACCTAACTCGTCTTCTAAGCTTTTTATTTTCATGCTGATAGAAGGTTGAGATGTAAAGGTATTTTCTGCAGCCTTAGTTAGATTTTTCGTTTTAGCTACTTCCATGAACGCCCTTAGTTTACTAATCATGAATATCTCTCCATTAATAACACTTAGTGAATGACAGAGGAAATTGTTAAGTATATTTGATGTTATTATAGCATGTACACGTGTAAACAAACAAAAAATTTAGAAAATTATTAATAATCGAACCCCCACTAGTGAGAAACGGTAGACATACTCACAATGTATCGTCGTTATCAATTTTTGGTGTTTACGACGCAACCAGTCATTATTAGGTGTAACAATAGCCATACGTTATCTAAATGGCCGAGCAGTAGTAAAAGAAAAACCCATACCAATCTATAACGAATGTTTGTATAACTTAATCAGTATCCAAAAGCTTTGTCTTGACGGCTATCTAATTCTTGCTTAACCTTAGGATGCCTGTTTGATACAACATCTTCATTGAGTAATCTATTGTACATATCGTGATGAAACCATGGTTTTAATCCTTCGAAAATAGTCATTTTATGTTTCTGTAGAAACCGTTCTGTAAACTCAAAATTGAAGTCGTTAGTTTTCGATACCGGCTTTTCAATAAACGGTATTAAGCTTACACTAGTCTCATCTTTATCCAAAAGTCCAGTTAACACTACAATACAATTGCATGATGTAAATTGAATGGTGATTCGTAGCTGCACAACTATATGTTCATAAAACCCACGTGCCTCACAATTTATATAGCATATGTATACTTCTTCACGATCATATACTAACGATATCACCGCATTATCCCTTCTTTCTTCTATTTTTATATTACCTCTATTATAACCGAACATTCGTTCTGTATACAGTTAATGGGAAAAAACAGGACCTTTATCGTATCGTGAAAATTAGCCTTTCATATGTATGGTACAATTAGGTAATAAGGGGAGAGGATGTAACAAACACATAAGGGGGAGAGGGATGAATACGAAAGAACTTATCTTATTAAATAATGAAAAGCGTGAGCACTTAACACGAGAAAACCGCAACTATTATGAAGATATGCTGGCCTATATCCGTTTTCACTTTACCTTGTCCGAACGGAAGATAGAAGAAATCCTACTAGAACAATTGGATTATTTAATAGAAGAACAAAAGAAAGGGAATACTGCACAGGACATATTTGGGGAGAATCCGAAAGAGTATTGTAATAAGCTTATAGAGGAAGTGCCGCAGGAAACGAAAGGCAAAATGTTTCTTTTTGGTAGTTATATCCTATTGCAACTTTTAGGTTGGTTTCTGATCGGAAAAGGTGTTATTGATGTTGCTTTTTCATATTTTGGCAATGTGAATCCTACCACGGTACAACTGGGCTCTGGAATAGCCATTCTTATTATTATCGTTATCTTAATTGGGGCATTTGCAGTAGGGACATTATCTATATTAAAGCACGGTGTTTATATGAAATCGAAACGAAAAAATATAAAAAATTTCGTAAGCATTGCTGCATTGTTTGGTACAACCACCAGTCTAATTATATTAGTGCAAAAGTCTATGCCATCATTTGGAGTATCAATTAAATTAAGTGGCTATATCATACTTCTTTTCGGCATATTGACCTTACTTATTTCGAGGTTAGTAAATAAACGGTTAATGATGGTGACCGCTAACTCCAAACGTACGTAATCTAAAGTAATATTTTCAACTGTAAAGTTAAAGAAGCACACTGGGAATTCGTCCTAGTGTGCTCTTTATGATTGATGGTCATGAAACGTAATAAGTTTCTCATGTGCTTTTTGGCGTTCTTCTTCAGGTACAATGACATACCAAGAACCATTTATGTTTTCATTTCGACCTGATATTTGATAACTATCAACATGTTTACGTGTATTACGATAGTTTGTGAACAAATCTTTCATTTCACGAAAGGAAAGGTTCGTACTCATATTGTTCCCAAGTGTATGAAGGATCTCATCAATATGGTTAATTGAACTCAAACTTGCTCCTTTATCGATAATCCCTTGAATCACTAACCGTTGACGTTTGTTACGCCCTACATCTCCTTCTGGATCTTGTTTTCTCATACGGACGTAACCGATTGATTGCTCTCCGTCCAAAGTAATTGTGCCTTTTTTATAATGATAGCCTTTTTTATAATAACCTGAATCAACCCAACTTATCGGGTTTTTCACTGTGATACCTCCGACCGCATCCACCAATTGGGGTAATCCTTCCATGTTCATTTTAATATAGTAATCTAACTCAATATCTAAAAAGTTTTCAACAGTGGCGATAGTCATGTTTATGCCGTTTTTTTCTGTTCCACCAGCAGCTATACCGAGAGGGTAAGCGTGATTTATTTTATCTTGAATCCCTTTACCAACAATCTCCGTTCTCGTATCACGGGGGATACTCATCAATTGCATACGATCAGTGTTTGGATTTAAGGATAAGAGAATTAAAGTATCTGTACGTCCTATATCATTAATCCGTTCATCAACACCCATAAGGAGGATATGCAATGTTTCCTTTCCTTCTTCGGCCTTTTTCGGGTTTAACTCAATACTATCGACGGTTTTATATATGTCTACATCAACGGTTCTTTTTATCTCATTGTAGAGGTGATAAGCGTATCCACCTACACCTATAAAAAGAATTGTGATAAATATGAAAAAGAAACGTAATCTTTTATGCTTTTTCTTCTTTATATAATCAGTCCGCTTCCCCATTATACACACCTCAACTATCTATAAGTTTCTTTACAACATTTAGACGTTCGTAATCAAGGTGTGTTACATAGAAATGTATGGTAAAAAAGGGTTTGTTGATTTGTTATTATTTATTTTCGAATGATCATTACGATGAAACTAATGATGAAGGATATGAGTGTATATAATAGGACCCACATAAAAAACGTTACATTAAAAAATATAAACATAAGCAGTGTAGATAAAAAGAGTACAATTAACGGTATTACAATCCAGTGATTAACGAAGAAGCTGCCAATTATAGTAACAACTATGACGAGAACAGGAAAGGTAAGGAGAATAAGTAAAAATTCCATTTTTTCCACCAACTTTCATGAGAGAAATGATATATCCATATTCACTGTAATTTATTGGATATTGATGTAGTCATTTAAGCATTAAAAAACCGATTCCTCTGCGGGAATCGGCTAAATTATGAATTGCTGTATTTACTATTTTTTTGTAGAACAGCTTGAATAGTAAAGTAGCTAATGTGGTCAGGCAAAGCCTCTTTTAATGGTTTTAATTTGTTTTCGTTAACGGTTTGTTTCACTTGTAAAATCATTTTTTCTTCGTCACGTTTAAAAAGGGCGTCCCATTGTAATTCGTATCCCTCCTCTGCACTTCGGAGGAGATGTTTCTCAATTGTAGCAGGTGAATAGTCTCGATTATTAGCAATGCTTTCAATAGACATGCCTTGTTCATGTAACTTGAAAGAAATGAGATGACTAGGGGTGTCTGGGAACAAATCATCAATAGAAGCTGACTTCGTCAGTTGTTCTTCCTTTTTTCCGCCTGTGACATCTACTTGGATCAATGATTTGGACTTCTTTTTTCGTTCAGGTTTATGTTTTTTAACGTATTGTTGAATGGTATTCATAAACGGTTCGCCGTACTTTTCAAACTTCGCTTTACCTACACCGTTAATTTCCAACATTGAGTTTTCATCTGTAGGAAAATAGGTTGCCATATCTTTTAATGTTGCATCAGAAAAAACGATGTAGGGTGGGACGTTATATTCCTCGGCCATAGTCTTCCGTAATGTTCGTAGCTGGTTAAACAATTCGTTATGTTTTTCGCTTTGATTAGAAACTTTAACCGTTTTTCGGTAAACGTTCTTATCCCCTTTTAATACCTGAACAGCATTTGGCGTTAGTTTAACGACAGGGTACTTGCCTTCGGTAAGAGATAAGTAGTTTTCGGCTAATAAATAGTGAATTAAGACGACGATGTCCTTTTCCTTTTGATTTTGCATAATGCCGTACGTAGATAGAGTTTGAAATTTTAATTCTTTAATACGTTGGTTTTTAGAGCCTTTGAGTACTTGAGCAATAAGTGTGACACCAAAATTTTCATCCATTCGTTTTACACAAGAAAAAATCTTCTGTGCCTCAATTGTAATGTCTACTTTTTCCCGTTCGTCTTGACAATTACTACACTTCTCACAATCCGTTTCTTCTTGATGATCCCCGAAGTAGGAAAGGAAAAATGTATGTAAACATTGTTCTGTATGACAAAATTGAATCATTTGTTGAAGACGTTGGTATTCATTGCTCCGTTTTTCTTCACTTAATTGGCTTTCCTCGATTAAAAACTTATGAATTTGTACATCTCGAGAAGAGTATAGAATGTAGCATTCGCTTTCTTCACCATCACGACCAGCACGACCAGCCTCTTGGTAATACGATTCAATGTTCCGAGGCATATTGTAATGAATGACGTAACGGACGTTCGATTTATCAATTCCCATACCAAAAGCATTTGTTGCTATCATAACGGATACATTATCTAGTATAAATTGTTCTTGTGCATGTTGTCTCTCTTCTTCACTAAGACCAGCATGGTATTTCGCAACAGAGATATTTTGCTTTTTCAAATGTTCATAGAGTTGGTCTGTTTCTTTTCTCGTTGTCGCATAAATAATCCCGGATTCGTCTTTTCGTTTTTGGATAAAATCGAGGACGAAAGGGCGTTTCTTTTCTCCTTTTAGTACATTGAAGGAAAGGTTGTCTCTTGCGAAAGTCGTAAATACTGTTTGTTCCTTTGAGATGTCAAGTAATGTACGAATATCTGACGCAACTTCTTCGGTTGCAGTTGCTGTTAACGCCATAATGACAGCTTTTCGACTCAACTGTTGAATTTTCGGAATAATGGATCGATAACTTGGTCTAAAATCGTGCCCCCATTGGGAAATACAATGTGCCTCATCAAAGGCGATTAAAGAGAGTTGAATGGAAAATAAGCAATTTAAAAAGGCTCCGGATTCAAATCGCTCTGGAGCAACGAAGACGATATCATAGTTTCCATCCTTCATTTGTTGTAACCGCTCATCAACCTCGCCCCGTGAGAGTGTACTATTAATATATGTCGCAGGCACCCCGACATTTTGCAGTGCATCAACTTGGTCTTTCATTAACGAGATAAGAGGTGAAATAATAATGGCAGTGCCTGGCATGACGAGAGCGGGAATCTGATAGCAAAGTGACTTTCCGCCTCCTGTAGGCATAATCCCAAGTGTGTTTCGTTGATTAAGTGCGTGTTCTATAATTTCCTGTTGTCCTTTTCGGAAGGAAGGAAAACCAAATATATCTTGTAAATATTGTTCAGCTTGTTTTAACATGAAACCACCTTTTATATCTAGCTGTACGTAAATAAGCTTTTTTAGGCTATCATTTAATTATCTAATATCTCATTATGGGGCTTATTTATGACATTGTAAAGGTAGCAATGGGGAATTACACAATACCATGAATCATTAAATAAAAGAAAAAAGTAGAAGTTAGTAAAGAGAATAAAAAAGAAAACGAACTAAAGATTGATAATTGAACATAACGCATGTGTGAGTCCATGCGTTATGTCACAGTTTATCATAGACTCCAAATTGAAGAGACTTGAATAAGTGATAAATGCCGACAGCTGAAAGAATGCAAAATAGAGGGATAATATATTGACCGTAACGCGTTAGGGGTAAAAATACATTAGATACGGCTATATAAATGAAAATGATACCCACTAACCCGGCTACTGCATTGTTTTTTCTTAAAAAATAAGCACTAATTGTACCGGTAATTAAAATGAAAAAGTGGTGAATGTAAAACATAGCATTCATGAATGATGAAAAGTGAAATCGGTATAGGTGATCAGGTTCTCTAAACATCCACAATGTTTTTCCTAACGTAAACCAAGATATCCAAAGAACAGGATCGTTTTTCAACCCCTCTACAATCCGTTGTTTGGCGTATTCCTTATAACTTAGGCCGAGCTCTCTCGCTTCTTTTGCCAAGTTTACACTTGGATTTTGATAAAAGGGATCTGTCCCTAATAACATTGGATTACCTGCATGAGAAGAAAAAATATGTAGTTGTTGAAAGACGAGATAATTGCGGATAATCCATGGGAAAATCAAAAACAAAGGTCCAACCCACCATAATAACCCTATCCTTATACCTTCTCTCCACTTATATTTATATAACACTAGTCCAAATGCTAATAGAAGCATTGGTGCAGGGGTTGGGCGTACCATTAAACTAACGGCCGCCGCAAAGCCGAAGAGAATGTGCCACTTTGTTTTATTTTCTTGAAAAGCCATAATAAAAAGCAATATAGCTAAATAAAGAGTGAACGATCCCGGTGTCTCGGTTAAGAGTTTTTTAAAATAATGGTATTGAGGAATTGTAACTAAAAACAGCACTGCAGCCAGGATAGAAATGATTCGATTATGAAAGAGTCTCTCCGATATCATATAAACAAAGAAAATAGTGAGTAAATTTAGCATCATATTAAAAACTGCTGTTAAGAAAAACTTATCTACATTTAAAAAGTCCGCAATCATAAAGATAGATACAAGATAAAAGGGGTGTCCAGGTGTAACATAGGCGTCGGGTCCTTGTCCTTGATAGGAATAATAATTTTCCTCAATAAAGGTTTCAGCCATTTTAATATATTTAATTTCATCTGGTGCAGATAATTCAATTGTCCGACCAAATAGTAATAAATAGAGATGAAAAGCTAACGCTATTAGTAGAATCATCGTAATGGGGATATGTTTTTTTCCTAATTCCATTTGAACCACCTATCTAGAAATTAAAAACACGCCCAATATAATGACTAAAATCCCAAGCCAATGCTGAGCGGTTACTGTTTCCTTAAAAATTACAACTGCTAGTATTGCTCCGAATACATAACTAATACTTTGAAAAGGATACGCAACGCTTAAGGGCATCTTGGACAACACATAAAGCCAACAAACCGTTGCAATGGCGTACGTGAAACCTCCAAACCAAAAAAAGGGACTAGTAAACACGGTTGTGAAGGCGTCAACGTCCCATTGCTTCACATCTTCAACCGATAATTTCCAAAACATTTGTCCCAGAACTAACAAAAAAATGTTCCCGATCATAAAACCGTAGATCATTCATTTGCCCTGCCTTGCTTCTTTTGTTGTTCTATTTTCAGTTGGAGTAAGCTATATTCCTGGGTGAGGGTGTCTAGTTGCCGGTGTAGCTTTGAAATCCTTCGGGTTGCATCAAAAATGAGGATGAGGGCAAATAGAAGCCCAAATAAAAAGAGTAATGATGGAGCGTAATATACATTCATAACATCTGCAATTTTATTAATTAACCCTTCAAACATAATGAGAACCGCCAATGCAAAACAAGTGTTAAACCAAAGGATTGAGTATTTCGTTTCTAAAATTCCTCTTCGAACTGATTCAAATACAAATACAAAAATAAGTAACACAATAATAAAGGATACTAGTGAGACGTCCATGATAAATCACTCCTTGAGAATGGTACGCATGCAGATGGACAAAGATACTTTAAGCATGTAATAAAGGGAACGAATTTTTGAGATGGATGTTTTTCCGCCTTGTCGTTCAGACATATATACCGTTTTCTCTGCAACCTTATAATTATTTTTGACTAGATCAATAATAACTTCAGGCTCTGGATAGTCTTTAGGATAGTTGGTGGAAAATTTTTTCATGACTTTTTTATTTACCACTCTGAATCCAGATGTTGCATCGGTAATTTTCTGACGTGTAAGTAAAAAAATTAAAATTTGAAAGTACCATATACCAATTCTGCGGTATGGGCTTCCTTTGTAATCGGTTTGGGTTAAAAATCTTGAGCCAATAACCATATCTAAGTCATGTTCAATCAAGTGGTGGATTAAACTTTCCAAATCTTTTTCATTATGCTGACCATCAGCATCAAACTGGATAGCTAGGTCATATCCTTTTTGAACAGCGTATTTATAACCGGTTTGAACTGCTCCGCCTATTCCGACATTATATGGGAGATGAATAACTGTAATGTCGTCAAATTCATCTAAAATTTCTGCCGTTCTGTCTGTTGATCCATCATTGACAACACAAATATCTAGACCGTTTAATTGTTTTCTCGCCCATAGTAGTTTTTGTATTGTTTCCTTAATAACATCTTCTTCATTAAAGGCTGGTACGATAATAACAGCATCGAAGTTATCCATTTATGTCTCTCCTGTTCTTACGATGTTTGTCGTTAGTATACCCAGACAATGGGAAAAACATGAAAGTTGTCTTGTTCGTTGAGTACTACCTGAATAGTATAGACAAGGAGATCCTCTCTGTATACTTTAAAAAACATCACATTTGAACTATTACAACGGAACAACTTTTATGTGGATGAAAGTACAAAGAAAGAAAAAGTGGTTGAGTGGGTGTTTTGATTATTGTATAGTTGTATTAGTTTGCAAATATGTGGTTTTGTTCACAGTTTTTGAGGGAGGGTGTAATATTGTTTGCAAAAGAACGGCATGAAATTATTATGCAAAAACTTCAACAAGATGGATCTGTTCGCGTATCCTTTTTAGTGCGGGAGTTTGGTGTTTCTGTGGAAACGATTAGACGTGACTTGGAGCACTTAGAAAAAGAGGGACATTTAAAACGGGTGCATGGTGGAGCAGTGTTGGAGAAAGTAAATAGTAAACAGCTGACATCAACGGTGAGAGAAACGAAATACATCGAAGAAAAGAAAGAAATTGCGAAAAAAGCAATCGAATATGTGACTGAAGGTCAATCGATAGCCATTGATGTTAGTACAACCAATACAGAATTTGCTAAGGCATTAAAGACGAGATTCACACAACTTACTGTATTAACAAACTCTATGGAAATTACAAAGGAACTTTCGGATATGCCAGATTATACAATTTTGTTTGCAGGAGGTATTGTACGAAACCAAGAACTTTGTACAATTGGTGATTTAGCAGAGCAATTTGTATCCAATTTTCATATTGATACGTTCTTTATGAGTATGAGCGGAATATCGCTAAATAAAGGTTTTACTGATTATGGTATTGGTGAGATACAAGTGAAAAAGAAGATGTTAGAAAATGCACAGCAAGGTATTGTACTTGCGGATAGTAGTAAGTTTGATGTTGTTTCACTTGTGAAAGTGTGTGATTTCCATCAAGTGAGTCGTATTATTACAGATTCAAAATTAAATGAGCCAATTTTAGAGAAATATAAAGATAACGGTGTAGAAGTAATCGTTTAACAGCGTTAAAACTTAGAATAATAATTCTAAGTTTTTTTATTTTCTAAAAAATCCTTTAACCCCTGATATGAACAGCTTTAAATACTTCTGCATGTAGATAAAACCGTTTTTGCTGTTGACAGTTTATACAACGTTAATTAGAATGAAAAACAACAAATAAACACACATAACTACAATTAAAAGCATAAAAAATCATGTGTTTTTGTGTGTTTGTGGAAAGGGGGTACTTATGAGGAAAATTGTGATAAATGAAAAAGTCTATGAAATAGATGGCATTTTATTTGATAAAGATGGTACATTAGTGGATTTTGGGAGTCTTTGGATCACGTGGACGAAGGATTTGATTGATAAAATCGTTCATAAGACAGACATATCATGCAATAAAGAAACGTATGCAAATGCACTAGGTTTTTCTTATGAAGAACGTACATGGGACCCAAAAGGACCTTTGGCCATTGGGTCACTGCAAGATATCATATCAATCCTATCCCGTGAATTATATTCTAATGGTGTACCATGGAATGACGCGTTTAAACTTGTTAATGATAGTTATCAAGAAGTCGAATCCGATTTCAATTGGCATGATAGCGTAAAGGCAATTCGCGGCTTGAGAGACTTTTTGCAACAAGCATCAAATCGATCAATTAAAATGGGGGTTGTAACCTCTGATAATTATGATAGGGCTCGTCACCAATTAAAACTACTTGAAATTGATCATTATTTCTCAGCGATTGTTGGTCACGATTCGGTTGAACAAGGTAAACCGTTTCCTGAAATGGTAAAGGTTGCCTGTAAACGAATGGATGTGAAACCAGAACGAACCATTGTGATCGGAGACTCGAATGGAGATATGTTATTAGGAAGAAATGCAAAATCATTAAGCAGTATTGGGATTGTATCGAAAGAAGGACAATCCACAGATCATTTAATAAATGCTGATGCTATTATTCGCGATTATACGAATGAGTTTATAAAAATAGGTTAATAGAAAGGTGATAATATGAAAAAATTTGGCATAAATGCATTACTTATTGTTTTAGCGATGGTGATTGCAGCATGTGGTAGTAATAATGCAAATTCAAGTCAAGAACCGATTAAAGTTTATACACATAATGATTCAGAAGAAATGCAGGATTTAGTAAAAGGATTAAAGGAAGAAACAGGTATTGAAGTAGATGTATTACGTATGTCCAGTGGTGAAGCATGGAGCCGTATTGAATCCGAATCACCAAACTTTGGTGCTGAAATGCAGTGGGGAATGTTACATAGTTTTGCATTAAAAGCAGAACAAAATGATTTTTTAGAATCCTATCACTCTCCAACATGGGAAGATGTACCAGATAATTTTAAAGATCCAGACGGTAAATGGTATGGTTGGTCCTATTGGTTTAACCTATTAGCAATAAATACAGATATTTTGGAAAGTAAAGGGCTAGATAAGCCGGAGTCATGGGAAGATTTATTGGATCCACAATATGAAGGGGAGATTGTTCTTCCGGACCCAGGTACTTCAGGTACAGCATTTTTATTTGTATCTACCATTATGCAAATTATGGGTGAAGAAGAAGGTTGGAAGTATTTAGAGAAGTTGGATCAAAATGTTGCACAATATACAAAGTCAGGATCTGCACCTGCTCAAATGGTAGCCCAAGGTGAATATGCAATTGGAATTACGTGGGATCAAGCAGTGTTTGACCGTGTGGAAGAAGGATACCCTGTTGAGGCGGTTTTTCCAACAGAAGGTGTAGGTTATGATCTAGACGTTATTTGGATGTTTAAAGATGCGGAAAATCAAGACCAAGTAAAAGAAATCATTGATTACATTGGTTCTGAAAATGGTATGGAAGAAGCGTCGAAACATCGTTCAATGGTTACAAAGCCTGGTTTTGTTGGAACAGTAGAAAACATTGACCAGTACTTAATCGACTATGATGCAGTATGGGCAGCAGAAAACCGCGAACGGGTTATGGAAGAATGGAGAACGAAATTTTCTAACTAAACGAGGTGTCTATTCATGGAAATAGGATCGCAACAACGATCTCTTCAGACACGACCTTTTCTACGAGAGTGGAAAAGGTTGTGGTCTGAACCTTTATTTGCCATAGCAACTATTATATTGGCATTATCTATTATCATCTTTATCGTAGCTCCTGTATTTGCAGTGCTTTTAAAATCCTTCGGGATTGGCACAGGTGATTTCACAGTTGCCAACTATGAAAAATTTTTTCAAACTTCATATTACATAAACTCTCTATTAAATAGTGTCAAAGCCGCTCTTATCTCTACTGCTGCTGTAGTATTGTTAAGCGTTGTTGTCTCTCTGTATGTTACAAGGTCACAAAGCTTTGTTGCGAAAACATATCGAGGTATCGCTTTATTGCCGTTAGTGGCACCCCCATTTATTTTTTCATTGTCCTTAATTATTTTGCTTGGCCGTAATGGTGTGGTTACCCAGTATTTAAATAGTTGGTTCGGCTGGGAGTTTAGTATATACGGTTTCTGGGGAGTTGTGTTCGCACAAATAATTGGGTACTTTCCGGTTGGATATATGTTAGTAGAAAGTACATTACGAACAACAAATACAAGTTTAGAGCAAGCTTCACAAGATTTAGGTGCAAACCAATGGAAAACGATTTTTAACATTACCATTCCGTTGGCGAAATCGGGGATAATTAAAGCAGGATTACTTGTTTTTGTTATGGCGTTAGCTGATTTTTCGAACCCGATGATTATAGGGGGAGGCTTACCCTTTTTAGCGTCTGATGCGTATTTATTAGTTGTTGGACAGCAAAACATTGAGATGGCAGCTGTTCTCGGTGTCTTTTTAATCGTACCTAGCTTACTTGTCTTTATTTTTCAAACATATTTCTTAAAAGATACAAACCTTGAAACGATAAGTGGAGAATCAGGCGGTAACAATGCACCGTTAAAAGGGACGGTAAAAAGGGTGATTACGACCGTTACTACTATATTTATCGCATTTATTTCCCTTATGTTTATTATGGTAGTGCTCGGTGCTTTTGTGAAAATTATTGGTATTAACAATGCTTTTACGTTAGAGCATTTTTCTAATCAAACTGGTTGGGACTCTTTATATAACAGTATTGTCGTTTCCTTTTTTGGTGCGCTATTAGCAGCCGGATTGGGGATATTACAAGGATTTTTGTTTGCCCGAAAGGCCATCCCGGGCAAGAAACTTCTTGAATTTTTAACATTATTTGGTTTAGCTGTTCCAGGTACGGTTATGGGAATTGGTTATGTACTTATTTTTAATGGCCCACCGTTCTTCTTAACTGGAACCGTCATGCTGCTCGTGTTGAATATGGCATTTCGTAAAATTGGTGTAGGTCTTGAAGCAGGGATTAGTAAAATGCACCAAATCGATACATCAATGGAAGAAGCCTCACAAGATTTAGGTGCAGGTCCGTACCGAACATTTT
Organism: Salirhabdus salicampi; assembly: GCF_024259515.1. Taxonomy (NCBI): domain Bacteria; kingdom Bacillati; phylum Bacillota; class Bacilli; order Caryophanales; family Bacillaceae; genus Salirhabdus; species Salirhabdus salicampi. The sequence goes on from NZ_JANBWE010000001.1 coordinate 620,306, forward strand.
GGAGTGTTGTATTACCATTGTTAACCCCTGCCTTTGTAGCAGGATTCGTGTATGCTTTCATGACAGCGATGGTATCAATCAGTTCAGTAATTTTCCTAGTATCTCCTGGTACGAACTTAGCTGCTACGTACATCTTAAACTTAGCTGAACAGGCACGTATAGGCATGGCTTCAGCGATGTCATTCATCTTAATTGTCATTGTGCTAGGCTGTATCGGTCTATTGAAAATCCTAGAAAAGAAAAGTGGAGTAAAAGTGTAGAGGAGGGATTGCGCTAATATGGAAAAAGAAATCTTAGTGTTAGATAACTTATATAAACACTTTGGAGATGTAAAGGCTGTTAACGGCATTTCAATCGATATAAAAGAAGGTGAACTGATTTCTTTTATAGGGCCGAGTGGATGTGGAAAAACAACATTATTACGAATTATTGGTGGCTTTCATGAGCAGGATTCTGGAGACATTATACTTGATGGGTCTGTTGTAAATGATGTACCACCAAATAAACGATCAACGGGAATGGTGTTTCAAAATTACGCACTATTTCCTCATATGACTGTGTACGATAATATAGCCTACGGTTTGAAGCAACAGAAAGTGTCCAAAGCGGAACGGGATAAACGAATTAAGGATGCCTTAGCACAAGTACAGCTTGCTGGATATGGAGATCGAAAGCCTAGCCAACTAAGTGGTGGACAACAACAACGAGTCGCCATTGCTCGCTGTCTCGTTTTAAAACCGAAAGTATTATTATTAGATGAACCGTTATCAAATTTAGACGCCAATCTACGAATGGATATGCGTGAAGAAATTCGACGCCTTAAGGAGGAATTAAACCTTACAATCATATTTGTTACCCACGATCAAGAAGAGGCGTTAAGTATTTCTGACCGAATTGCTGTATTAAATAAAGGGGTTATTCAACAGCTGGATAGGCCTGATGTTGTCTATAATCAGCCTGCAAATGAATTTGTTGCCAATTTCGTTGGTCATGTAAATATTTTAGAAGGTAGTATCGAATCTAAGGGAGATGACGTTCAGTTCAAAAGTGAAGATGTCCAATTTGACATTGTTTCCCAGGAACAAGGTTCTCTTGACGAGACGAAGGCCGTTATTCGGCCTGAAAGTATAACCATTGATGATACGAGTTCTATTAAAGGTACAATTACAAAATACATTTATAACGGAAGCTTCATTCGGTACTACGTTCAAATCGGAGAACATGAAGTAAGTGTAGATGAATTTGATATTTCAAATATGGACTTATATCAAAAAGGTGACACAATAGGAATTCGATTTACGAATACTCCACACTTGTTAGAGGTATAATCATCAAAAGCTTGTGACAAATATTATAAATATTTGTTCAAGCTTTTTTGTTGATGATTCATTGCATGATATGTTCTCATTCTGATAAAAAAAATGGCGAAACAGGTCTTATTTTTTATAAGGAAAATTTAAAGGTTTCAGGATAATCGCTTATTGGCATAATATATATAGATACAGATTGAGGTTTTTCGCGGGGGGCGATTGGCATTTCATTTATTAAAAAAACGGGAGAATGCACACATAATCATGATCCCATTACAATAAAAGAAGGCGCTTTCGTCGATGAAGAAAAAAAGGTCACTTATGCTATATTGGAAGTGGAAGCACCAATTCCGTCGGCCAAACCGCCTATGAATGATCATGGTGAAAAAGGGTAAATATTCCTGTTTTCACCATTTTTTATATGTTTTTATGATTTCCTCTGATAAAATTTGATTTGTAAATGACCGACGCAGAAGAGGTGGTGGAATGGAACAACGACCCTTGTTGAATGTAACTTTTGTTTCTAGCATATTAGGTATTATAAGTTTTTTTATTTTTATGATTACCCTACCAGAAAAAAGTTTACATTTATTGTCAGGCTTCATTCTGTTCCCGTTCTCAGAGAAGATAATACCAGGGGCAGACAGTCATAAACTTTTACATTGGTTAGCGATTGTCGTAAGTATAGGGTTCTATATTATTTTTTCCTTAGGGTTGGTCAAGCTATTATATAAAAAAGAGAACAAATCATACCCGAAAATTATTTGCCAAGATGAAATTGCAGCCATGTTAGATGCAGTGGAATCTAGTACAGACTTTCATATAAATGAGAAAATCATTCATTTTATGAATGAATTTGATAAAACAACGGCCCAAATGTTCGGGATGGACAGGAAAGATTTAAAAAGTTTATGGGTTTTACAGATGGGGCAACGGGAGTACGAGCAATATTTCGGAAAATCTAAAGTGGGTCGGTACGATAATGAGAATAAAACGTACCTCTGTATCGTAGATTTAAATGATGAGTCACATCCAACCGAAGAAGAAAAACGGATTATTCAATGGGCATTACGCCAGCCAAATCCACAGTTTTGGGATGATCGAATAAAGCGCAACTTTCGAGGCGTACATAAAGAGTTTGTTTTTGTAAGAAATTATGGAGAATTTCGTTTAGGGTATGCTCTATTATTCAATCAATATGGAAAAGTAACAGAAGAAAGATTAAAACAATTCCATATAGCATCTTCCTATCTAATGTTGCTAGGGAAAATAGACAATCTTACCGAAAAAATGGTAAAATATATTGTAGAAAAGGTGGTTTAAACAATGAGATGGGAAGAAGATAAGAAAAATCAAACAGCAGTTTCCATAACCGTTACAACCATACCTACAGATACCAAAGTAACTCCAGCCAATTATGAATTCGGTTTCAAACGGTTAAATTCAAAAACGGGCAAGAAAAACATGACCTTGAAATCAGCAAAAGCTCGAAGATATGTATAATAGATGACTTCAAACTGACGTGCGTGTGGTGATTTTTAATAGCCACGCGTTTTTTTCTGGAGGAAGCAGGAGAATGAACGACAACCCATACCCTCAAACACAGTTGAAGACACGTAGTTGGATATGAAGCACTGTGAACAACAGATGTCTGTATGAAACTTGGAAAGTGATCCTATAATCAATTGAATCGCTATAATAATAGAATAGTGTGACAGGGGGAAAGAAGATTGCATTGGTTTATGATTGTTTTCGTCTTCCTAGGCGGTGTTGCAGTGGCAACTCAGGCAGGTATTAACGGAACACTTGGAAGGCGAATTGGGGTTTTAGAATCTTCGTTTGTGTCTTTTTTTATTGGTACAGTTGCTCTATTCCTACTGATGTTGTTTTTTGGTCGAGGTAACATTTTAGCAACATTTTCTGTACCAAGGTGGCAACTTACAGGAGGACTATTAGGTGCATTTTATGTTTGGAGTATTATATATGCAGCACCTAAAATAGGGGTTGCGACTTCCCTTATGGCTGTAATAATTGGACAGCTATTTATGAGTACTCTATTAGACCATTACGGGTTTGTTGGCAAGACGATTCCAATTGATATGCAGCGTACATTTGCTTTGTTATTAATGATCGTTGCCCTATTTTTATTTTACCGAAAATAAACGATTGGGTAGAAAAGGGAGCAATGAGAAATAGGGGTTTCATGAGAATCATGTATCAAAAATTAAAAAAATTAAAAATTACCGTTGACTTTTTTCTGAATTTTGATTTATTATTATCACTATCACATTAAAAACGAATATTATTTATTCTTCTTATCCCGAGAGGTGGAGGGACTGGCCCTATGAAACCTCGGCAGCGGATCTGAACGTTATGTCAGATACTGTGCCAATTCCAGCAAGTGTATAACGCACTTGAGAGATAAGAAGAGACGGATTTTGCATGTATACATACAATCCTCTCTTCTTGTCTCAAAGAAGAGAGGATTTTTTAATGGACAAAAAATACAACAAGAAAGGGGTGCTTACGTAATGATTCAGTTTAATCAAGTTTCTAAAATTTATGAACATAATGGCAGTGACATAATTGCTGTTGATAATGTGAGTTTAAAAATAAATACTGGTGAAATATTTGGTGTCATCGGTTTTAGTGGGGCAGGTAAAAGTACATTAATTAGGCTTGTAAATCAATTGGAAACACCAACATCAGGTCAAATACTTGTTGGTAATGAAGATATATCGAGCTTCCCGCAGCATAAATTGCGAAAAGTCCGTCAAGACATAGGGATGATTTTTCAACACTTTAACTTACTGGAAACGAAAACGGTCTATCATAATGTTGCGTTTCCTTTACTGCTAGCTGGCACAAAAAAGAAGGAAGTAAAAAGAAGAGTTGAGGAAATTTTAGATTTCGTAGGCTTAACAGATAAGGTGAACCACTATCCTGATCAACTTTCCGGAGGGCAAAAGCAACGGGTAGGAATTGCGAGAGCTTTATCAACTTCACCAAGTATCCTTTTGTGTGATGAGGCAACGTCTGCTCTGGACCCGGAAACGACAAAATCGATTCTCCGTCTTTTAAAGAAGGTGCGAGACGAGTATAATATTACGATTCTAATGATTACACATGAAATGAACGTCATCCGTGAAATTTGTGACCGGGTAGCGGTCATGGAAGATGGGAAAGTGATTGAAGATGGATCAATATTCGATGTTTTCTCAAACCCACAACATAAAACGACGGCAAAGTTTGTTCAAAGTGTAATGAAAGATGACATTCCGGAATCGATATTAAAAGATATCGATCAACACGGTGGAAGGCGTCACATTTATCGGGTAACGTTTGTCCGAGAAACAGCTAGTCAGCCTATTTTATCTCAAGTATCAAAGCGATTTGATGTGGAAGTGAATGTCTTATATGGACAAATTACAGAACTACAACAAGTTCCATTTGGAAATTTAATCGTTGAATTTCAAGGAGAAGATGCGGAAATTTTACGAGCAATTGATTACATACAATCAACCGTATTAATTCAGGAGGTGGACCAACATGGAAGTTGATTTGATTCAATTCGCACCTAGAATATGGGAGGCCACAGTTGAAACGTTGCAAATGGTTTCCATTGCCTTAGCACTTGCTTCCTTAATTGGATTCCCACTCGGAATTGCACTAGTTGTTACGAAGGCAAACGGTTTAATGGAAAATCGAGCGGTGTTTACTGTTTTAAACGCGATTATTAACATCTTTCGTTCCATCCCATTTATTATATTACTTGTTGCCATTTTGCCAGTTACAAGATTAATAGTTGGAACTTCAATTGGAACGGCAGCTGCCGTTGTACCACTTGTCTTTTTTACTGGTCCATACATAGCCCGTCTAGTAGAAAGTAGTTTACATGACGTAAACAAAGGTGTCATTGAAGCGGCAACAGCGATGGGGGCGACCAACTGGCAAATCATTTGGCGGGTATATTTACCGGAAGCATTAAGTTCTATCGCATTAAACATTACCATTGCAACAATTGGGCTCGTTGGAGCTTCTGCAATGGCAGGGTTTGTTGGTGGTGGGGGCTTAGGGGATCTCGCCATCTCATACGGTTACCAACGATTTGAAACAAATGTCATGATTACAACGGTCGTATTACTCGTTGTCATCGTTCAAATTGTTCAAACAATAGGAAATTATTTATCAAAAAGATTAAGAAGATTATAACTAAACAGGAGGAAAAAACATGAAAAAACTTATCGGATTTCTATCAATTTTATTCGTATTAGCATTAGCGGGGTGTGGATCATCTGCATCTGGGGATGAAAACAAGGTTGTGAAAATAGGTCTAAACGGTTCCGGATTCCCAATATGGGAAAAGATTGAAGAGCTAGCAGCTGAAGAAGGCATTGAGTTAGATTTAGTAGAATTTGCTGATTATGTACGACCAAACTTAGCATTGGCTGACGGTGATGTTGATTTAAACGCATTCCAAACGGTATCATATTTTGACTCGTTTATTGAAGAACATAACTTAGATTTAGCTCCTGTAGCTACGACGTTAATTGCTCCTATGGGAATTTACTCTGAGAAATATGAGGATGTTACAAATATTCCAAATGGAGCAAAGGTTGCATTACCGAAAGAAGCAACGAATATGGGGCGTGCATTACTTTTACTAGAAGCAGCAGGGTTAATTGAATTACCAGATGATTTCGATGGAAATGGATCAATTGAAAAAATCGCAGCTAATCCAAAAGAATTAGACTTTGAACCGATTGTTGCGGCGCAAACTCCACGTGTACTTCCGGATGTTGCCATCTCAATTATTAACAACGGTGTGGCGGTAGAGGCTGGTTTCACGCCTGTCGAAGATGCCATCTTTATTGAAGATGATACAGCAACACCTTATATTAATATCATAGCAGCAAGAGCAGAAGAAGTTGATAATGAGACATATCAAAAAATTGCTAACATTTATCAGCAGGAAGTAGTAGCCCAACATATCCGTGACGTTTATAGTGATTCATTAATTCCAACATTTGTACCTTTAGATCAAATCGGCTGGTAATAGGAGAGTTATAATATGACAACTGCTTTGTTAGAAAGTTCAATCGTAAATTTTATTGAAGAACATAAAGACGAGTATATTCAAACGAGTCATTCTATTCATGAAAATCCGGAGATAGGAAATGAAGAAGTGTACGCTTCCTCTCTCCTCCGGAGCCTTCTTCAAAAAAATGGCTTTGAAGTAGATGTAAACATCCCTGAGCATGAAACTGCGTTTCTTGCAAGGATACGTTCATCTAAACCCGGGCCGAAGATCGGCTTTTTAGCAGAATATGATGCACTACCTGGTTTAGGTCATGCTTGTGGTCATAACATTATTGGTACTACATCTGTTCTCGCAGCGATTTCCTTAGCGACGCACTTAGAGGAAATTGGCGGAGAAGTCGTCGTTTTAGGGACGCCGGCAGAAGAAGGCGGTCCGAACGGTAGTGCAAAAGGGACATTTGTACGCCACGGATTAGTTCAAGATTTAGATGCATGTATGATGATCCACCCTCAAGGTCGAACATGTGGATCAAGTCCTACATTAGCAGTTGACCCGGTTGATTTTGAGTTTTTCGGCAAGCCTGCTCATGCGGCGGTAATTCCAGAGGCGGGAATTAACGCACTTGATAGCGTTATTCAACTGTATAATGGCGTAAATGCCTTACGTCAACATGTTACAGATGATGTTCGTATTCATGGTATTATTTTGGACGGTGGAGAAGCACCAAATATTGTGCCAGAATATGCTCGTGCTCGTTTTTTTATCCGAGCTGCTACGAGAAAAGCTTGTGATAAAGTGACAAAAAAGGTAGAGGAAATTGCTAAAGGCGCTGCTCTTATGACAGGTGCCACATATAAAATGAAGAGAATTCAAAACGGTGTGGACGATTTTAAAGTTACACCACGCTTTGAACAGCTATTCCGTAAGAAGATTGAAGCGTTAGGCGAACAATATAAGGTAGAAAGGAAAGGCATTGGCTCAACAGATGCAGGAAATGTAAGTCAAGTAGTGCCAACCATTCACCCGTTTATTAAAATCGGCCCTGAAGATTTAGTTCCACATACAGAGGCATTTCGTGAAGCTGCCAAGTCTGAACAAGGGGACCATGCACTTGTTACAGGAGCAAAAGGATTAGCACTAACTGCTTTGGATCTATTTGTTCAGCCGGAATTACTTCAACAAATTAAAGAAGAACATCAACAAGTTTAGAAGAAAGGCTTGGAACTCCAAGCCTTTCTTTTTAATTTTTCGCCCTTTATTTACAGTGTTAATGATATGGTTAGAAGTCATTTTAATAGTCCAGATAACGCCGCCAAAAAAGGGAGTTCAAGTAAAGGGACCGTCGCTAACAATAATGCTATCAAAGGTTCATTGGGAAAAGTAGTCATCGCAAAAGCTAAAGCGAGTGGAGAGTTACGAGCCAATGTTGTAAAGTGTAAGCTTATGCGATCACGTTTTGGAAACTGTAATTTCTTTGCAACAATAAAACTAACTACATAATTAATAAAAAAGAATAAGGCTAACGGGATACAAATCCACCAAATGGAGCGAATATGTTGTATAAACATGCCTCCTTGGGAGGTAAACATTGCAGTGATAGCTAACAATAAAAGGACTGTAGGTATGTTCGAAATGCTTAATTGAAGACGTTGAACAGTCTTAGTCTTACCAATCTGTTTTGTCAAGAATGCACCAAACATAGGAAATATGAACATGAGAAAAATACTTTTTATTACGTCTACAAGATGTAGTATCCCGGTTATTCCAACAAAAACATATAAGAAAACCGGTAATAACACAATTTGGACGAGGAAATTCAACGGTAATATCGCTGTCGATAAGTGAACATTTCCATTAGATGCTTTTGTGAAAATGAGATACCAATCTGTACAAGGTGTAACAATCAATAGAAGAAACCCAACATACAGAGCAAAATGTTGGGTTAAGAAACATTGTGCTAAGATCCATGCGACAAATGGGGACCATAGAAAGTTAATTATAAGAGAAGCACTCGTGAACCGAATGTGTTTATAAGAAGACACTACTTTTCGAATGGGAATTTCCAAAAAGGTGAAATATAACATTCCGATTAATAGAGGTACGATAACGGCTTCTGCGAGGTCGGGGACCGTATTGATTTGGCCTAATCCAAATCCTAAGACGATCGATACAAAAACAAAGAGAATATAATATTTATCAAAGATATTCATCATACATCACCTTGGGTATTAGACGTTAAGTTCATTGTAACAAAACAATGAACTTGGAATTCTTGTAGGATAACAAAAATTTTGTTTATCATTTGAAAATTTTGTATTCATATAATAAAATAAATGCAACTACTAGGGGAGTCTGTTTTTCAGACTGAGAGAAAAGGAATGGAACTTTTCGACCCTTAAGACCTGATCTGGATCATGCCAGCGTAGGGAAGTAGCTGTTTATACATATTACGTTATGTATTGCTACTAAACCAGGTCTTTTTTAGGCCTGGTTTTTTTATACTTAAAACTACGTAGAATTGGGCATTACAGGCAGGTTTCTCAAAAAAAAGGAGGATCTGTAATGAACATTCAAGAACAAACAGTCTTAGTTACAGGAGGTAGCCGAGGCTTAGGAGAACAAATTGTACGTGCATTTGCGAAAGAAGGGGCAAATGTTGTCGTCAATTACTATCAAAGTGAGGAAAAAGCGATTGCACTGGCAAATGAGCTAGGAGAAAACGTAATTGCAATTCAAGCTGATGTAAGAAATAAAGAAGAAGTGGAAGGTATGGTAAATCGAGCGAAGGAAGTTTTCAGTACCTCCATCACCACGATCATAAATAATGCGTTAGTCGGCTTTAAATTTGATCCAACTGCACAACAAACTGCTTTTGATATAAGTTGGGAGCAGTTTGAAACACAGCTTGAAGGTAGTGTGAAAGGGGCATTAAATACAGTTCAAGCGTGCTTGCAAGATATGAAGGAAATCGGATTTGGAAGAATTATTAACGTTGGAACGAATTTATTTCAAAACCCTGTCGTTCCGTATCATGAATATACAACAGGAAAGGCTGCCTTAGTTGGATTCACACGAAATTTTGCCCGTGAGTTAGGTCAATACGGAATTACGGTAAATATGATTTCTGGCGGATTATTAAAGGAAACAGATGCAAGTAGCGTAACGACAGAAGAAGTGTTCAATATTATCCAAACCACTACACCATTACAAAAAGTGACGACACCAGCAGAATTTGCTGATACAGCGTTGTTTTTTGCTTCACCTTGGTCTAGGGCTGTTACTGGCCAAAACCTTGTCGTTGATGGCGGACTTGTAATGGATTAAGGAAAGGGGGAATTTACATGAAGAAACTAATTCAAACAGTACGGGAAACGAAACCGTTAGTACACAATATTACAAATGTGGTCGTCACAAACTTTACGGCAAATGGGCTGTTGGCTTTAGGAGCATCACCAATTATGGCCTACGCGAAAGAGGAAGTGGAAGATATCGCTCAAATATCGGGTGCACTTGTCCTCAATATTGGAACTTTAACTACTGAAGAAGTAGAAGCGATGATTATGGCAGGGAAATCAGCCAACAAACATAACGTTCCAGTTGTTTTCGATCCAGTAGGGGCAGGAGCGACGCCATATCGTACGGAAGTAGCACAACGGATTTTAAAGGAAGTAAACGTCTCTATCCTACGTGGTAATGTATCCGAAGTAGCAGTAATTGCAGGAGAAGATGTCATGACGAAAGGTGTAGATGCTGCAGAAGGCGGAAACGCAATTGAGATTGGGAAAAGTGTGGCGTCATTATTTGAATGTACAGTTGTGATTACAGGTGAGGAAGATGTTATTGTGGACGATCAGTGCATCAACGTTGTCAAAAATGGAACGCCAATATTAACGAAAGTAACAGGTACAGGGTGCTTACTCTCCTCGGTAATTGGTGCCTTTGCCGCTGTAGAAAAAGATTTTGTTAAAGCAGCAACTGCTGCAACTGCACTATATGGAATTGCTGCTGAAAAAGCTGAGGAAAACGAATCAACAAACGGACCAGGGAGTTTCCAACTTGCATTTCTTGATCAACTATCATTAGTAGATGAAACGGATTTTCAGCGAGCTAAAATTATAGAAACGAAACTTAAGGGGTAATGAGTCATGACTGTGGTAAAAGCGTTAACGATTGCAGGTTCAGATAGTGGTGGAGGTGCAGGTATTCAAGCGGATGTAAAAACATTTCAAGAGCTTGGTTCTTTTGGTATGTCAGTTGTAACTGCTGTTACAGCTCAAAATACAATAGGTGTTCATGGGGTTTATCCAATTCCGGAAGAAGGAATTGTAGAACAAATTGATGCCATTGGCAAGGATTTGCCACCAAACGCTACAAAAACTGGTATGTTATTTTCAAGTAACATTATTAAAGCTGTGAGTGGTCGAATTCGAGAGTACAATCTATCGAATATTGTAGTGGACCCAGTGATGGTTGCAAAAGGGGGAGCCAAGCTTCTGCAAGACGATGCAGTAAAATCATTGAAGGAGTCGCTACTTCCTCTTGCTACGGTCGTAACACCAAACATCCCAGAGGCAGAAATTTTAACAGGGTTAACTATCAATACGGTAGCCGATCAAAAGGAAGCTGCAAAACGGATTGTATCGATGGGAGCAAAGTCTGTCGTTGTAAAAGGTGGTCACGGTGTTGGAGCAAAGATTATCGATTTGTTTTATGATGGGGATCAGTTTGTGGAACATCCTTCAAAACGAATTGAAACGCCCCATACACATGGAACTGGATGTACCTTTTCGGCCGCGATAACGGCTGAACTCGCGCAAGGGAAATCGATGAAAGAAGCAGTTCAAGTCGGAAAATTGTTTATTCAAAGGGGCATTGAGCAAACGTTAGGAATAGGGCAAGGTCATGGTCCGACGAATCATTGGGCCTACAAGCAATCACTGTAGAGGAGAGGTGCGCTATGGTTGATCGTAATAAACTATCCCATGATTTAAAAGTGTATTTTATTATGGGTAGTATAGATAGTGAGCGTAACCCTGTGTACGTATTAGAGGAAGCAATCATTGGCGGTATTACGATGTTTCAATACCGTGAAAAAGGGGAAGGAGCCTTAACCAGCAGGGCTAAATTAGAGTTAGGTCGTGAAATGCAAGCCATTTGTCAGACGTACAATGTCCCTTTCATTGTCAATGATGATGTCCCTTTAGCTGTCGAATTAGATGCAGATGGGGTTCACATCGGTCAAGATGATGAACCAGCCCACGTCGTTCGGAAACAAATAGGGCGAGATAAAATTTTAGGGGTGTCAGCCCATACAATTGAAGAAGGGAAGAAGGCAATTGAAGATGGTGCAGACTATTTAGGGGTAGGACCTATTTTCCCAACCCAATCAAAGTCGGACATTGTGAAACAGCAAGATCCCTCTATTATATATTCATTTCGTCAAAACGGATTGAAGATTCCAATCGTTGGTATAGGTGGGATCACTGCTGAAAATGCCCACCTTGTTATGAATGCTGGTGCTGATGGGGTATCGGTCATTTCTGCAATATCCCGGGCACATGATGTTAAGGAAGCAACGAAATCGCTAAGAAAAAGGATATTAGATTGATATAAGAGTAAATGGCCGACATACATGTCAGCCTATCATTGACTTATTATGTTTATAAGGTAGTATAAGAGTATTATATAAATTTCGTTTAGAAAACTAGGAGATATCATGATGGATACGATAAAAAAAGCGATAATTCTAGGAGCAGCAGCGATTATACAAGGAGCTGCTATGGCAACGTTTCTGTTCCCGTATTACATTCCCTCTGGTGGGGCTGCTAGTGTAGGAGTACTATTAAAATATTTATGTAATGTCCCATATGCGATTAGTTTACTCGTGTTGAATGCGAGTTTGTTATTAGTAGCGGCGAAATGGTTAGGCAGAAGCAACGCTTTATGGACGATGTATTGTGTCACCGTAACATCGGCTATGATCGATTTTGTTTCTAGCTATATGAGAGAACCTCTTACAAATATATATATAGATCTCGTTTTCGGTGCTGTTCTATTCGGTGTTGGTCTTGGGATATTGTTTCGTATGGGGGCGTCATCCGGAGGAATGGATATTTTGGCATTAATCGTCGCAAAAGTAATGCGACGAACACCTGGACGAATATTATTTTGGATTAACAGCAGTTTACTTTTACTAACCGGAATTGTCGTTGATTGGATGATTATCGTATATGCACTTATTTGTCAGTACATTGGCACAAGAATTATTGACGTTATTTATCAACTTCCTATTAAACAATTGAAAGGTCAAAACATATAATAGAAAACCCGGCGCGGGGTTAGCGCCGGGTTCTAATATTAATTAGTCTTCATAATGCAGTTTTGCGATTACTTCGTGGCCATCGTCGTTAGGGTGGATGTCACCCTCTAGAATATGGGTGTACTTCGACAGATTATGTTGGAAGGCTGAATATACATCCATTATTTGGCTATGAGAAGAACGGAAAGATGTATTTACAAAATGAAGAATTTTTTCTGCTTTTTTATAATTTTCTGATTGTACATCTAAAATGGGGTTATATATGTTTAGCGTTTTGATATCAACATCGTTATTGTAAGATTTAATGGTCTTTATAACCTCGTGAAAGGAATTTAGAACAGTTGTTGCACTTGAACAATCTTCATCCACATCTCCTGTTTCCAAATTAATACATTCTAATAGATCATTCCCGCCAATGCTTATCGTAACAATATCGGCTTTTTTGATTGCAACTTTCAAAATTGGGCTATATTCAACCAACGATTGAAGTTCTTCTGTTGTTAAGCCAGGGATAGCGTAGTTCTGTAAATTTACTTGATTCCCTCTTTCTCTTAAATAATCTGCATAACGATCAACGTACCCATAATTGTCATCAGCTCCAGTTCCATAAGCAATCGAATCCCCCAACGCGACAAGTGTGATCCTTTCTTTTTTTCCAATAGTTGGACCACCATCTCCAACTGGCAATGCAAACACTTGCGCTGGTAATATTACCAAAAACACCAGCAATAACGCCCATACCTTCCTTTTAAACATACCTTCACTCCTTATGTATTATTTGTTACGGCTTGTATTATAGGTCTTAATTCCTGAATATGTTGTTAAAAAATGTCAGACATCGTACGAATAATTCCGACATAACCGTTCAAAAGAATGGTAGATTAGAAGAATTATTTTGTCTCCAACATGTTTTAAGTAAAAAATAAGGAAAAAAAGTCGTAGTTTTGTTTCTTGTTTGAACCGCAAATGTAAATGGTATATTATGTTAATATAATAATTAGGAGAAAGTGTTTTAAAACAATGGGGGATGTTATGAGAAATGTTTTTTTTCTTCTTGCCATATTATTCGCAGTAGCTTGTTCAAGCCCATCTTCATCGAATACGTATGATGATGAAGACATTGTTGCGGTTGTGTTGGGTAAAGAGATTACCGTTAGGGATATTCGCTTTTTATACCGTGTAACAGATGAAGAATTACCCACGTTTGTGAAAGAAAGGTTTGTGAAAGAGGAAGTCGTCATCCAAGAGGCAAAACGTTTAGGAATCGACGTTTCAAAAGAGGTAGAAGAGGGTGTAACCTTTTTTGATAAACTTCCTCCTAAGGGTGAAAATTCCCCTTCCATTCGTAAGTTTGTTGATGATCAAGCAGAATCTTTAGGTATGAGTCCAGAAGAATATTATGATATATACATGGTAAAATCTACAGAGAGAAGCACGTATGTAAATAAATATATTGAAACTGTACTTGTAGATGAATGGCCAAAAGACGAAGAAAAAATAGAAAATGTAACTGAAAGAATAGAGGAGCATTTTGAACGTTTACTCGTTAAATACGAAGATGAGATTGAAATATACATACAGTAAATCAATATATAAGGGGATAATCATGAACAAAAAACTAACGAAAGAAACACGAAATCATATGATAAGAGAAATCCAAACTTATTTTTCAGAGGAACGATCTGAAAACATTGGTGATTTAGCGGGGGAAAATCTCCTCGTATTTATAGAAGAAAAAATTGCACCACATTATTTTAACCAAGGTATAGAGGAAACAAAGGTAATGATTGAACAAAAGGTAATGAATATAGAAGAAGATATAGATTCTCTTAAGCGGCCATTACAGCTAAAGAGACGATAGGAAATAGATTCATAAAATAGGCGCCCTGTTCCCAAAAGACGGGGCGCATTTATTCATAAGTATTTTTTTGTCATATTGTCTTGTAAAGAACGTATTCATATACGGGGATTTTTTCTTTCTTCGTTATTTTGTTAATGCAAGCCCAATCATTGTCCCGAACAAAGAAATGAGAAAAACGTGACCAAAATGTAAGGCGAATTCAATGAATGCGATAAGCACAATAATTGAAAAAATAACGGAGGTTAATACAGGCCCGATCCAACCAATTTGAAAGTATTTTTGTCCGTGTTCGTCTTGTAAAACTTTAGGTTTTTGTAATCCCCGAATTTGCGCTACCCATACGAAACTTAATAAACTAGACACAATTACCGTAACGAGAATAATTACACTATTATCCAAATTGATCGCCTCCACATGACATAAAGTTCTATACATTACTTACAAAAGAACCACTATACAGTACCATCATATGAAATGATATGGGAGATGATGAATAAGGGTTGTACATAAGAAAAGGGGAGGATCCAATGAGGATAGAGGATGTTTTACACGAGTTACAACTGCATCAACGGATAATAAGTTATGACCGGATCCTCGATGGACTCGACAGTTTTGTGTGGAAAGTAAAAACAGTTGACAATGGAACTTACGCTTTACGGGTACTACCGGTCGATAAGCATCATCAGTTTGTGGTAGAGAGGCAGACGATGGACATTTTGAAAAAACATCATATTCCTGTTCCGGACATACATTTCTTAGAGAAAACACAATCATTTTCGATCATGTTGATGGATTGGGTAAAAGGACGAACTGTAATTGATGAATTAAAACAATGTCCTGAAAATGCTGAACAAATAGGGTTTCAATTTGGAAAAGTTCAAGCAAAAATTCATCGTATTCGTGGCAATATAGACGGAAACTGGCTTTTACCGAAAACAAAGGATGAAGAGAATATCCAACAACATATTGCTTCTTTACATGACAAAACACCACCATCCTTACTTCATTTGGACTATCATCCTCTTAACGTTTTAACAGACGGTGAGAACATAAGTGGGGTAATTGATTGGGTAAATGCTTCCATAGGTGATTACCGTTATGATGTTGCAAGAACGTTGTCGTTACTCCGTCTAGAGCATGATCATCTTGTTCACTCTGCTTCAATATCAACCCTCGAAACATTTGAAAAAGGTTGGTCAAATGGATATGGTATTTCTGATGTGGAGGATCTTTCTCTATTTTGCCTATGGGCAGGTTTTCGTCTGAAGTGGTATTACGAAAATAAAAATAGTCCAGAGAAGATCAAAATAATAGAAAGTTGGATTAAGGATTGGCGTAAAAAAGCTGGGGGTGGAAACGAAACGATAGATAGAATGTATTGAGCGTTAATGCTATTTAGGATTAACGCTCATTTCGTGAATCGTTAATTAAGTGATTCCTTGATCAGCTTTTAGTTGATTGCCCTCGGGATAATCACAATACTCAATAATAGTTCCTTCTGTATCCGCGGGATTTAAATAAATAAGGCGACGTCCATGCTTGTTTGTACGATATGTATCTTCTAGTACTCGAATACCGTTTTGCTTCGCATCTTCAATTTCCTTTAATAAATTATGAACACGGTATGCTACGTGATGTACACCTTTCCCTTTCTGCTTTAGGAAACGGGCGATAGGTGACGTTGTATTGTTCGTCGGTGATAACAATTCAATGCGGCTGCCGTTTAAATCAATCACCGCAATTTCACTCTCTACTCCAGGCTTGTCACTTCGATATCGATCGACTAATGTTCCACCTAGTATTTCAATGTGGAATTGAATACTTTTCTCCATATCACGAACTGCAATGCCAATATGATCAAGTATTTTATTCATTTTTCACCCTCCTTTTGCTTTATTTTCTTATTGTAAAAGATAATGCTTTGTAGAGGAAATGAAAAAAGTAATTTCGAAATAAATTTAGTGCTCATTTCCGGGGAAATGAGCATTTTGGTTTACGATGAGATTAACATATCACATGGATTACCGTATTTTTCTATCTTACCTTGGTTCAACAATACCATTTTATCAGCTAATATTCTTGCATCATTTTGGTCATGGGTAACGAAAATGGTTGTAATTCCTGTCTTCTTTAAGATATCCCGTAGTTCTTCCCGAATTTTATTTTGTAAGTCTGCATCTAAGTTACTAAAAGGCTCATCTAGTAACAATAGAGATGGATTTGGGGCTAATGCACGGGCCAGTGCAACCCTCTGTTGTTGTCCACCGCTTAATTCATATGGGTAGCGATAGGTATAGTTTGTTAAGTTAACAAGGGATAGCATCTCTTGTAAACGTTCTTTCTTTTGTAGTCGACTCCATTTTTTTAAACCATAAGTAATATTTTTCCCAACGGTCATGTGAGGAAAGAGAGCATAATCTTGAAATACCATGCCAATCCCCCTTTTCTCAGGTTCAATGAAGTGGTCCTTACTGGCCATCACCTCTCCATTAATTTTAATGGTACCTTGACTTGGGATTTCGAGTCCAGCAATTAACCGAAGAACTGTACTTTTCCCACTTCCACTTGAACCGAGGATGGACAATATTTCTCCTCGCTCAATCAATAAATTGAAATGTTCTATTGTATGGTCATTAACCCCGTTGTAATGAAACTGCAAATTTTCAATCGTCACGTATGACATTTTTACAACTCCTTCTCGAAATAGTGATGGAATAGGAAGATAAAGAGTCCGCTTATGAAGATAATCAAAAGTGACGGAAGGGCAGCTTCTTGTATCATTTCATCACTTGCATATTGAAAAGCTTTCGTAGATAGCGTACTAAAATTAAATGGGCTTAAAAGCAGTGTTAACGGTAATTCTTTTAATGTTTCCACAAATGAAAGGATAAACCCTGCCATCACAGCGTGCTTAATCAATTTTATATCAATCAGAAAGAAAGTTTTTGTGACGTTCATACCTAGCATTCGAGATGCTTCTGTATACTGGTTGCCAATTTTTTCGAAGCCAGATTCTATCGAATTATAACCAATTGCTAAAAAACGAATGATATATGCGAAGATAAGCATAAACAAGCTCGTGCTGAAAACGAATGACGGATGCACACCTAAAAAACTATACAATTCAATGACCCTTTGATCTAAAGCAATCATCATAGTTAAAACTCCGACAGCAATCACTGATCCTGGTGTGGAATAGCCGAGAATCATTACCTTTGAAGAAGCATTTGCTATCCAACCTTTCGTTAATCGGGTGAAATTAGCTACGATTAACGAAATCACCACAATTGATAGTGAGGCAGCCGATGCAACCAAAATAGAGTTTTTTATAATGGAAAAAAACTGTTCGTTTAATACTTTGTTATACGTCCTTAACATCCATCCGATTAATTGTGTGACTGGTATTAGGAAACCAAGAGAAAAAATCACAAAACAGTAGGCGGTAACGAGCATTCCCTTTCGGGGTGATAAAGTTTTCATTCGTAAGGATCTTCCGTCTGAAGTAGAAAAGCTAAATTGTTTACGTCCTCTTAAAATTTTTTCAACGATTAAAATAACTAAAACGACACCAATTAATATTCCCGCCAATTTCATGGTAGAGTGTAAATCGCCTAATCCGAACCATGTCTGAAAGATGGCGGTTGTAAACGTTTGGATTCCGTAATATTCCACTACCCCATAATCATTTAATACTTCTAGTGCGACGAGACTAACGCCTCCGACGATTGCTACACGAGAAATAGGTATAACGATTTGGATGAATATTTGAAAACCACTTTTTCCTAATAATCTAGCATTTTCAATTAATGATGCTGATTGTTTTACTAGATAGGCGTGAGTCAAACTATAAACATAAGGATATAGAAACAAAGTGAAAATAAAGATCGTTCCTTGAATATTCATAATGTCTACAAAACGTTGGTCAATATAAATCCCCTGTTTTCGTAAAGTTGTTTGCAGAACGCCAGTATAATCTAATATCCCATGATATGTATAGGCTGCAATATAAGGTGGAAAGGCAAGGGGGAGGAGGATTCCCCATTTGAAAAAACGACGTAACGGAAAATTATATGCGGCCATTAACCATGCTAAACTTGTTCCCAAAATAATAGTAAGTACACTTGTTAATGTAACAATTAGCAGGGTATTACCTACATATTTTATCAACATAAATTGTTGAATGTGTTCCCAATTCTCATTTGGCGCTGTGAACATTTGAAATAGAATTGCGCTATTCGGTAGGATTACGATAATTAGTAAAATAATACTAAGAATCGCCCAGCTATTTGCATGTTTTTTGATAGATTGTAAGATACCCATGTTTGTGCCCACCTATTAGAGAAAGCCGTATCAAAATGATACGGCAACATTTTTAATTTACTTCCAGTTCACTTCATTAAAGACTTTAACAGCCTCTGCGTTATTTTCACCAAGAATGGAAAGGTTTAAATCTTGTTCCTTAAAGTCTCCCCATGATTGTAGAAGTTCCCCGGCAGTAGCATCAGGATTGACTGGATACTCATAGTTTACACTAGCAAACTGCTCTTGGACTGATTGTGTAGATAGAAACTCGATTAGTTTAATTGCATTTTCTTTGTTTTTGGCATGTTTTGTCACACCAATACCACTGACGTTAACGTGAGTACCGGTTGTTTCCTGGTTAGGGAAGATGATTCCTAATTCTTTTGCTACATTTACTTCCTCACCATCAGTGGAGTTTAGCATATGCCCAAGATAATACGTGTTCATGACTGCTACATCACCTTCGCCAGCTGCAATAGCCTTCGCTTGATCACGATCTCCACCTTGTGGTTCTCTCGCCATGTTATTCACCATACCTTTAGCCCATAATTTTGCTTCTTCTATACCATGTAATTCAATAAAGGAAGCGAGTAAGGATTGATTATAAATGTTAGATGAAGAACGGATTAATACTTTGTCATTCCATTTCTCATCCGTTAAATTTTCATAAGTTGACAATTCAGTTGGATCTACACGGTCTTTCGCATAAACGATAACACGGGCACGCTTTGTCAGGCCGAACCACTGTTTATCTTCATCTGTTAACTTTGCCGGAATATTTTCACTTAATTGATCACTATTGATAGACTGAAGTAAGCCTGCTTCTTTTGCTCTATGTAGTCGTCCAGCATCGGCAGTGAAAAACAAATCTGCTTCAGTAGCTTCACCTTCGCGGGTGATACGTTCAATCAGTTGGTCGGATTTCCCTTTAATTACGTTTACTGTTATACCTGTTTCGTCTTTAAACTGTTCAAATAGCTCATCGTCAATATCATAGTGACGACTCGTATATAAGTTTACAACCTCTTGGTCTTCTTCTGCACCACTTTCGTTACTGGCGCAACCAGTGATGAAGATTACCCCAATTAAAGCCATTAGTAAAAGTGGGATTGATGCAAGTTTTTGTTTCATTGTTCCTCTCTCCTTGTCTGTTGTTTAATTGATAATGATTTTCAATATCATTATAATTGAAAACGATTCTCAATGGCAAGTGGGAATTTCAGCTTAATTTGAAACAATCCGGTCCAGGGAAAGAGAATCATTTTTATAAGAAGGGACACTTCTCGCTTAAAACGAGAAGTGTCCCTTCTTTAATGGTCTTTTTTATAGTGTTCTTTATCATTTACATACTTACCGTGGTCAGGAATTGCTAAACGGTCGAATTCGTTGACTAAAATGTCTAAACCAGTTGATAACTCTTCACCTGAGACTGGGCCACCATGACCGGTAACGGCTACGGATGGGTTTAATTCAGCTAATGTCTTTACAGATTTCCAAGCTTCTTTCCAATCAGTTGTAAGATATCGAGGAGGACCGTTGATTTCGATCTCCTGGGCTAATACTTTGTAGAGTGAATCTTGCCGGACTGTAACAAAGGCGTCTCCGGCAATTAACGTCTGATCAGAATCACGGAAGAATGAAACATGCCCTGGTGAATGACCAGGTGTATGAATCCAGCGCCATCCTGTCATATGAGGGATAGTGCCGTCGATAGGTAGTGCTTGAACGTGTCCCCCTAAATCAATTGGATCATTCGGGAACATAGGAGACATTTTCGCAATAAGTCCACCTTCAACCGTACCGTCAGGCTTTGGATAATGTTTTTTCCCAGTTAAATAGGGGAGTTCTTTTTCATGAGCATAGACAGGAACGTTCCACCGTTTAATTAGTTCAATAATGCCTCCCACATGGTCAAAGTGTCCATGTGTCAGTATGATTGCGGAAGGTTTTGCTCCTTCCCCAAACTTTTCTTCTGTTGCTGTAATAATATGTTCTGCGGAATCAGGCATTCCCGCATCAATTAATACAAAATCTCCTGGTGTATCTAATTTCACAAAACAAATGTTTACAATTTGGATTGTATGATAATGAACATGAGGAGCAATTTCTAAACTAATTCCGTCACTTATTGAGGTAGCGGGTATAGGTTTATAATCATCCCCGTAGTGCACTTGTTGATCATCCATAGTCAAAACTCCTTGTCAATATGTGTTAGTTTCAATATGTTTCAATCTAATTGAGTTATGAAAAGAGGAGCTACAATTTTGTAATTCCTCGAATTTATTTAGATTAACTTGTCCCGGTCAATTGTTTGTGGGGGTCTTTCCAACCATTTGTTTTCAATTAAAAGTTGAAGTCCATCTTCTGCAAACAGACCAATTTCCCCCATTAAGCGGGTATATGCTACCGTAATATCTCTACGTTGGCTCATCGAAATAGAGGTACCATAGTTTCCAATGCCTGAAGTATTCATAACGCCAACATGATAGAGCATTAATTTATCTGAAAACGGAGGTTCTGTTTCTTGGCTCACCATATGATCCCAAGTCATCGGTACAGGTAGGTCATTTTGACTTAAATACTGCTCGAAAATTTCCATTTGTTTTTTTGCGAGTTCTTTCCCACGGTGGAAAAATTCACGAAGTTTTTTTGACCTTGCTACTTGTGTGTAGCCTGTTATAATCGCGGTTCCAATCGAGTTCGTTTGAAAATTTGCAAAAAGGTTCATGATTTCTTGTCCTGTTAGTGGTCGCTTATCACTGAACCAACCAGCCATAAAACGTTGCTTTCCTACAAAGTCAACCTCTTTATGGTATGGGATATAAGGAGGTCTTAGCTCAATGCCTTTTGACAATAATAGTGAAGTTGCTTCATTATATAACTCCGTGGTTGAAGCAAGACAGGAAGAATAAAATTCTCGAATGTCTTTTCTTACGGTGAGTGGAAGTATATAACCGTACGTTGCTAACCCGCCTTTTGCCATATGTTTAACAAAATTTAAGAAAAGGGTGTCCTGAAATAAGCGAGGTGCTTTAGGGTTTACGTCCTCATCTGTAAATCCCCGAGGAATAGGTATCCCTTCTTCTGTAAAAATCTTTTCGATAATGTCCACATGGTCTTTCGATAATTTCAACGCATGTTCTAAAATGGGTTTAATTTCCGTATCATCAACTTTCGCTAGGAAATATTCGAAAATACAAATGGAAATTGTATCAGCTAAATAAGTTGTCCAGAGACTTGACAATTCGGCGGAAGTAAGACGAATGTTGTGTTCCGTTTCCATGCTGAAACCCCTACCTTCAATCTAGTATACAAAATTATTCTAACCACTTTTGTCTCTTTTATGAAGAAACGAAGGTGAAGATAACATCTTACTCCAGCAGGAAAATAGAAATGTTTGGCTTGGTTATATGTATGTTTCTATATATACCTAAACCTTTGTTTTGGTGATTAACGGTAAAAAGGACTTACAACATGAAATTATAAAGGAAAAGAAGAGCTGAGTTATTCAGCTTTTTTCTATGTTTTGAAGGACTATGGTTGCAGGGATAGAAGTTACATATAATTCATATTTTGTAATGAAGGGAGTGTGTATATGAATCATTATTTGTTTGATCAGTTAGAACATGTAAGAGGAATTACATTAAAAGTTTTAGAGCGTGTTAACGAAGAGGATGCAGATGTAGTCCATGACGGTTTCCGGAATAGTATACGTTGGAATGTAGGACACATTTACCTTGTTCAAGAACAACTTGCATTTGGTCCGATTGGTTTATCACAACATATTCCTCATGATTATTCATCACTCTTCTCCCCGGGCACATCCCCAAAGGATTGGGAATTAGAGGTTCCGACATTAAACGAGTTGAGAGGGTTACTTCAAGAGCAGCCAAAGAGAGTGAAACAACAACTTAGTTATCGTTTAGATGAGGAGGTAACACGTCCTCACACTACAAAAAGTGGTATACATTTAGAAACTGTAGCGGAATTTTTAAGCTTTAGTTTGTTTCATGAAGGAATTCATATGAATACAATCGTAAATTACCATAAGTTAAATAAGTACAAGCAGAAATAACAAAAAGGAAGGGACTTATCATGAAATTTATAACATTTTTCCGAAACGAAACGCTACACTTAGGAGTGAAGGTTGGGGAAGTCATATTGGATATAACATCAGCTTCCATGGCAAGTGAAAAATTACCTGGTACGGTGGAACGACTAATTGGCGGAGGGGAGAAAAGCCTTCAGCTGGTAAAGGAATTCTTGAATGAAGAAGTAGAGGAAGGTCATCATAATTATACCGTCCATAGGGATGATATCAATTGGGGACCAGCAATTCCTCATCCACCTAAAATTATTTGCGTTGGAATGAATTACCGTAGACACGCTGATGAACTTCGTGCTGCTTATCCCGAAGTACCGATTTTATTTAATAAGTTTCATAATGCGATTACATCTCACCGGGAAAATATAGAAATTCCAGCCGTGACAGAAAGACTTGACTATGAAGCGGAATTAGGAATTGTGATTGGCAAAAAAGCAAAAAATGTTTCAAAGGAAAATGCTCTCAATTATGTGTTTGGTTATTGTACGGTGAATGATTTATCGGCACGTGATTTACAAATGAGAACACCGCAATGGTTACTGGGGAAAACATATGATAAGTTTTGTCCTGTTGGTCCTTATCTTGTGACGAAGGATGAGGTCCCAAATCCAAACGATCTTGAGATAAAGTCAGTTGTAAATGGGGAGGTACGGCAACATTCTAATACATCTGATATGATTTTTGATTGTAAAGAAATCATTTCATATGTGTCACATTATATGAGTTTAGAACCAGGGGATCTCATTTTAACAGGTACGCCAGAAGGGGTTGTGTTAGGATATCCTGAAGAGGAGCAAGTCTTTCTTCAAGATGGTGATGAAGTAAGTGTAGAAATTGAAAAATTAGGAAGGTTAACTAACCGTTTCATAGTCGAAAAATCCTAATAAATATAGGGTTTTAAACGAGCTTGGGGATAACCCAAGCTCGTATATTGTTGCAGGGAGTTCCTTGTTTATTGTTGGAAAGGAGTATGACTCGTAAACGTTTGATGTGTTCCGTGAATGTTTTGGTTGTTAAATGTTTGTTGTGATGTAATTTCATGTTGAAGTTGGTTACAAATATTTAACGCTTGTTGACATTGTTGGATTGCACGTTCATGCTCTCTTAAAGAATGCTCAATTGTTTGTGCAGCTTGGCGTTCAGTATTAAGCATTTGCTGGAGTACTTGAGCATTTTGATTTTCTCGTTGCAACATTTGACGATATTGTTGATTACTTTGTTGCGTTTGATTCATTAATTGTTGGATAATTTGACGACATTCGTTAATCTGTTGGATGGAATTCATCTGCACGTTACATTCCTCCCCGCTTTTTAAGTGGGTTCCGTTCGTGTTGAACGTGAATCCCGATTTTATTTTGAGACAATCTGTAATAGAACATTCAAATATTTGAGTACTTAAAAAATTACCTAATAAACCAAAACATAAAGAATGTATAAAAAAACCTTGGTTACACCAAGGTTTTTTAAAAAGGGTCGTTGTTTGGATCGTTGTATGACTCGATAGCTTGTTCAATGGCATTGTAAGCTTGTCCGAATGCAGCAGATGGAGATATGTTTTCATCATCAACATCATTTAGCTGGCCTTGGGCGTGTTTTGCTTGTGTTAATGAGCGAATCATATCATTAATCATTGTCCCTTTATCACCATATTGATTTTTCGCGTCTTGTAAAAGCTGAAGACTACGGTCAAGGTTGTAGGAATTTGGTTCATCAAATGCACGTTCAAGTTCTTCCTTTACTTGTTGAAGCAGTTCTTTCACTATAATCCACTCCTTTATGTAATATGTCTTTACATATCACCTGTAGGGTAAGCATTATGATAGGAAGTTATACAAAACAATGATGGTCTATTCAACCTTCATAAATAAACAACCTGAAATAATAAGGTATCCTTCTAATCCTCCCCATTATATACGATGTGTTTTTATTCAATAAAAAAGACCCGTTAAAGGTCAATATTTTAGAAAAATCGAGTTGTCTGACTAATAAATAAAAGATGGTATTTGTCTGCCCATAAAATGAAATAATCATACATGCCTGTAGAAGTTTGAACAGGCCGTCTTAATTGCACGATAAGGGCTGATTGGAACATCATATCCGTCGGCTGGTCAAAAGAAGGGAATATGAAACGGGCGTTTTGCCCTTGTATTCGCCAAGGAATGATTGACGGTCTCGTACCGTAAGGGTTTAATGAATGGAAAGCTTCTTGGCGAACAACCTCGTCAATGGAAGCGTTGTGACTAGCAATTAAACCAACTTGAAAGTATCCATCATGAGCACCGTACCGTTCATCATAACCTTGAATTTTAGCCCAGTGTGCTGGATATCGTAAACTTACACGGTAGGTTGGGTTATAATACAATTTTTGTGGCCTAATCGGGAAATAAGGTATTATTCTTTCTCCTGTAGTCATCATAAAACAGAAACCACCTCCAACATACTTATTTGATAGTAAAGTATGAATAGGTAGGTTATCCTGCTACACTTTGACCAACATTTTTACTTATGTAAATTTGATAGCGTTTCCTTCAGTTGTTGAACCTCTTCTTCAATGCGATCAATTCGATTATTATAACGCTTTAGGCCATAGTAAAGAACGATGACAAATACAATGATTAGAACAATCATGTTTTAAATACCTCCAGTATTTTAGTACTTTCAAAGTATCACGAAACAATGAATTTATCAAAAAAAAGTGCTGTAGGTAATAAAAGCTACAGCACTTTGCATTTACTTCACAATTAAGCGTAAATCATTACTATCCTCTTCATCACCTTCTCGTTTCCTGCCAAGGATTGTTGTTAAAATTTGATCAACGTATTCTGAAAATGTAAGTTGTGTTCGCTTTCGAGGACGAGGTAAATCAATTTTGACATCTAATGTAATGTTACCTTGATCAATGAGAATGACTCGGTCTGCTAATGCTACCGCTTCTTCGACATCATGGGTTACGAGAATTGATGTAATTTGTTTCTGCTGCCAAATTGATTCAATTAATTCCTGCATTTCGATACGAGTTAATGCATCTAATGCACCGAGCGGTTCATCAAGTAATAATAATCCAGGTTGATACACGAGGGCCCTTGCTAAAGCGACTCGTTGCTTTTGTCCTCCAGATAAGTGAGATGGCCAATCATTTTTTCGATCCTCTAGTCCTACACTCCTTAACGCATCTAATGCTTTTGGATACCAATCTCCCTTTAACCCTAGCCCTATATTGTCAATGACCTTTTTCCACGGGAGTAGGCGTCCGTCTTGGTACATTAATCTCGCTTCTTTGTTTAAGGAAGTTAACTTCTTTCCGTTAATGTAAAGTCCGCCTTCATTGTAAGACTCGAGTCCGGCAATGAGCCGAAGAAGTGTACTTTTTCCACAACCACTTTTACCAACAATCGCAATGAATTCACCCTTCGCAATATTTAAGTCAATCCCTTTTAATACATTTAGATCACCGTATGACTTTTTCAATTTATCAATTTGAACATGCACGTCAGTTTGATTATTGTTTTCCACCATCAATCCCCTTTCACTTAAGATTTCCACTGAAGCCAACGGTCTTCAAAGAAACGGGCAATCATGTCAGAAAGCTTTCCGAATAAAGCGTAAATGACGATACTTAGGACGATAACGTCCATTTGCATAAATTCTCGTGCGTTCATGGCCATAAAGCCAATACCTGAATGTGCAGATATTGTTTCTGCTACAATCAAAGTCAACCACATTACACCCAGCGAGAAACGAACCCCAACTAATATAGAGGAAAGGGCCCCGGGAAAAATAATGTTAAAGAACAGGGAAGGCCCTTTTAGTCCATACGCTCTTCCCATTTCAATCAACCCTTTGTCTACGGATTTAATACCGTGATATGTGTTAATGTAGACAGGGAATAATACCCCTAGTGCGACCAGGAATATTTTTGAAGTTTCTCCAATTCCAAACCACATAATGACTAATGGTATTAGCGCAAGGTGGGGGATGTTCCGTAACATTTGTACGGATGTGTCAAATAGGAGTTCAGAACTTCGAAAAATCCCGTTAAAGAGTCCAAGTACGAATCCAACGATTCCCCCAATAAGAAAGCCTGCTAAAGCACGCCATAAGCTTATAGATATGTGCTCCATTAGCTCACCGGTTTTGGATAACTCAACTCCTGCTAGGAATACCTCTGTTGGAGCAGGCAATATTGTACCAGGGATTAACCCCATCTGGGCTAGCAATTGCCATAATACAAGTAGGAAAAGGGGGATTGCCCAAGGAATAATTTGCGATACAAAAGTTTTCTTCGTTCGTTTCAACATACCACCCCTTTCATTAGGTCCTTAATCTGGGATAACATCCCGAACGTTGAGCTTTTTCGGGATAATACCTAATTCGTAAAACAAGTCAGCGATACTTTGTTGTTCGTCAATAATGTCTTTTGTTAATGGATCCAAACCATACACACGACGGGTAACGGCCATTTCTACTGCCTCTTCTGATATCCCTAATTCCTCTGCTAACATCGGAATTAACTCGTCATGATTTTCATTTGCCCAATCAGATGAACGTTGGATTTCATTTAATAGAACATCTAACGCTTCCTTATGTTCACTAGCAAATGTTGATGTCGCAATAAAGAAATCACGGTCTGTTGTATATCTTTCTCCGTCTACGAGTGCTCGACCGTCTGCGTCAATCTGAGCCGAAGCTGTGTATGGATCCCATACTGTCCAAGCGTCAACACTTCCCGTTTCAAAAGCAATCCGTCCATCACCAGGTGGTAAAAATGCAGGTGTTATATCATCATAGGATAGTCCTGCACTTTCCAGTGCTTTTACTGTAAAGTAATGTGAACTGGATCCTTTCGCAAACGCTACGGTTTTTCCTTTTAAATCTTCCAGAGATTCAACCGGAGAATCTTCCGGAACTAGTATGGCGCTACCTTTAAATTTTGGTTTTCCAGCAGATACGTAGGCAATCGGTGCATTAGATGCTTGCGCAAAAATTGGAGGTGTATTTCCTGTTCGTCCAAAATCAATACTACCTGCGTTTAATGCTTCTAAAAGGGCAGGACCTGCTTGGAATAATTTCCATTCGACTGTATAACCGATTTCTTCTAACCGTTCCTCAAGTGTCCCTAGTGACTTTAAAATGACAAGGGGACAATTTTTTTGATAGCCAATAACTACGACATTATCTTTATCTCCTTCTGTTTTACCACTTTGGTTACAGCCGACGAGTAATGTCCCGGCCACAAAAAATAAGAGAACCATAACCCGTAGGCTAAGTAGTTTTTTCAATTGTTTCCACTCCCTGTGATAAAAATGAAATCTTAACTGTTTTTAGCCTATGTTTGGAATTTATATAGGTTCCTGTCCTTTATAAAAATGTGATGGGCATAAATTTTCAAGTGGAAGCAAAACTATAACAAGACTGTGAAAAAAAGAAGAAAGGGTGGTTTTTTTGGGCATTTTAAGCGGTAACCCTCAAGATGAACCGTTACATTCCGGTGAAATATATCACTTATGGTCGCACTTATTTGCAACAAAAAGTTATTTAGTTACATCGCAAATTTTAATGAATCATACAGGAGATCACGACTTGAAAATATTCCTTGAAGATTTTCGAGAAAACTGTGTCAAACCAGAGGAAGAAGATATAGAAGCAATCTTGAAAGCAAATGGGATTCGATTGCCACCAGCACCTCCAGGGAGACCAGATGTACATTTAGAAGATATTCCAGCAGGAGCTAGGTTTAATGACCCAGAAATTGCGATGCTCGTACAGAAGGAAATTATGTCTGGAAAAGTGATGTGCAGCTTTATTATGGGGATTTCTGTTCGGGAGGATGTTGCAGAAATGTATGGAGAGTTTCATACGTTAAAATCAGAATATGAAACAAAGCTGATGAAAATTGTAAAAGAAAAAGGATGGCTTGTACCACCACCATTAAATATTAAGTAATATGAAAAGGAAGTGCAGACTGTGTCACAACGAAATAAAGGGATGGTTATTGCCGCTATAGGATCCATACCATTCATTATGACATTAGGTAATTCGATGCTCATACCTATATTGCCGCAAATGAAAAAAGATTTAGACATATCCCAGATGCAAGTAAGTTTAACCATTACTGTCTTTTCTATTGCAGCGGCGATATTTATACCGATTTTAGGTTACTTATCTGACCGTTTTTCCCGTAAAGTCATTATAGTTCCTGCTCTAATCCTCTATGGATTAGGAGGATTATTAGCTGGTTTCGGAGCTACCGTCTTTTCTAATAGTTATTTATGGATAATTATAGGGCGCATCCTGCAAGGGATTGGTGCAGCAGGTACTGCACCAGTGGCGATGGCACTTACCGGTGATTTGTTTAAGGGAGGAGAAAGAAGTCGGGTTCTTGGTCTTGTAGAAGCATCGAATGGTTTTGGGAAAGTTCTGTCACCGATACTTGGTTCACTGTTAGGACTTATTGTTTGGTATAGTGTCTTTTTTGCCTTTCCAGCTATTTGTTCCATTTCGATTATTTTAAGTTGGGTGTTCATTAAAGAACGGAAAAAACATAAAGCGCCAACGCCTTTTGGGAAATATGTCCGTGGCCTTGTAAGTGTGTTTAAATTTGAAGGCCGGTGGTTGTTCGTTACGTACTTAGCAGGAGCGACATGTTTGTTTACATTGTTTGGCATTTTATTTTACTTATCTGATATTTTGGAGAAAGAATACAATATTGATGGGGTTGTAAAAGGATTAATTTTAGCCATTCCGTTACTAGTCATGGGGACATCATCATATATCACTGGAAGCAAAATCGGAAAAAATCAAGCGACAATGAAGAAATTAATTGTCCTTGGCTTTTTGATGATGACATTATCATATAGTTTACTTGTATTTTTTAAATCGATTGTTCCGTTTTTGTTTGTACTCGCTATAAGTAGTATTGGTACAGGACTCGTGCTACCTTGTATCAATAGTCTAATTACAGGGTCTGTTGGAAAAGAACGAAGAGGGTTTGTTACATCTTTGTATGGTTCGGTACGATTTTTAGGTGTAGCAATTGGTCCGCCGATTTTCACCCGGTTAATGGATTGGTCAAGAACAGGAATGTTTTTATCATTAGCCGCATTTACCCTTTTAGTTGGTTTACTTGCTTGGATGCTTATTCATGTGAAAAATACAGGTGGTAAAAACGAAGAAAAGGGAGCGTTCCGTTATAACTATATATAAGTTATGACTTTCGCTCCCAGCTTAATGTGTATGTTGTTATGTAATCATAACCGCAAACGAGGTCCACCATTTTTGTTGATATCCATTGGCTAATAAAGGCGTAAATTAGGATATCCCAATCGATCACATACGCCGTTAAAATAAAAATGCTACAGTTGATCCAAAACAGAGGACGTCCAGGCAGGACGTTTTTTTTTATTGAAATGATAAGTGCAACAACCCCAATTCCACCATTTGAAACGTTATTCCGTAACAATAATCCAATTCCTAATCCTAAGAAAATAGAACCGATAATTAAATCAACCCAAACCAATCGATAGCTGATTGAAAAAATGTTCTGTGATACAAATATGAATATCGATGTAACGGTAATTGCAATTAACGTACCGAAAACACTTTTTCCACCTAGATATTTTAGGCCTAAGAGGAGGAGAGAAAAATTTACTATCCACAATGCAATTCCTATATGAACATGAAATAAGTGGTTAATTAGGACAGCTAATCCCCCTGCTCCTCCTGAAGGAATGTCATTAGGGAATAGGAACACACCCATACCAAACCCTTGAATGATACCCCCTGCTATAACTTGCTGACCTTTCCCGAATATATATTTCATAGCAAACGTCCCTACATTTAGTTTAAAGGATATAACTATCAATAAAATGTATGCTTGTACAATTGGGATATGTATGTTTATTCCGTCGTTCTCGTGCTGAGTAGTGGAAAAAATTGTTTACTTCCTATTGTCTTTTTAGTAAAGTTTGGTACTATTATATACAATTTCTATGAGTGAAGGGGAGAGGGGCATGATTAGGAAGTTAAATGAAACTGATCGAGATAATTGTGTTTCATTCATAAGTGATGAACCAGCAGAAAATTTATTTATTATAGGAGATTTAGAGGCATTCGGCTTTGATGAAGACTTCCAAGAGGTGTGGGGAGACTTTGACGCCAATGGGAAGATGAGGGCGATATTGCTTCGTTACCGTCAAAACTTTATTGTCTATGCACAAGGGCAGTTTGATACAAAAGGCATTGCGCAAACGATTGAACAACATCCACAGCAAAAGAAAATCATCTCCGGTATTTCATCGGTCGTGAATCAAATCATGCCACATGTACAAATGCAACCAGGAAAATCCCGTGAATTTTTTTATGCCAAATGTGAACAACTCCAAGAGGTTGAAAAGCAATATGTGCAAGTGAGAAAAGGTAGTATTGTCGATATCCCGCGTATTCTTGAATTACACGATCAAATCCCTGAATTTGAAACGAGAGAAGGCCGTCAAGAAAGTATGACCCGAAATATGAAGGATGGGTTCTCCCGTGTTTTTTATGTAGAGGAAGATGGTGAGATGGTTTCATCTGCCATGACAACAGCGGAAAATAGTATGTCTGCAATGGTAATAGGGGTTTGTACACTTCCGGGATATAAGCGAAAAGGATATGCAAGTGCTTGTATGATAAGGTTGTGCAATGAATTGTTACAGGAAGGAAAACAACTTTGCTTATTTTATGACAACCCAGAAGCTGGAAAAATATATAAAAGATTAGGATTTGTTGATATAGGTAAATGGGTGATGAATGAATATTAACAATATTGTAGATAAAGTGGTGGTGTCGTGAATTTAAAACAAAAAGCTTTGGAAATTGCAGGGATATATTCGAAGAATTCGAAGATAGATGCGGTTATGTTAGCAGGATCTGTATCAAGGGGATGGCATGACAAGTACTCTGATATTGAACTCAACCTTTTTTGGGCAGAACGAATTACAGATGAAGATCGAAAACAACCGATAGAAAAAGTAGAAGGAAACCTTTTATCCTATCATCCCTACGAAGAAGAGGAATGGTCAGAAAGCTATATTACCAATGGTATGAAAATAGAGGTTAGTAGTTTTTTAACATCCACAGTGGAGAATGTTATACGGGATGTTGTAGAACGATATGATACGGATTATGGAAAACAATGTATTGTCACAGCAGTCAAAACAGGAATTGGTTTATTTGGAGAGAATAAAATAAAAGCAATGAGAGAAAAAGTAGACTCATACCCGGTTCAGTTATATGAAAAAATGATTATTGCTAATTTAGATTTTGGGAATCAGTGGAATAATCGGAACGGACTTCTTCAACGAAAGGACTGGGTTATGCTTTATGATGTTATAAATACTATACAACGGAAATTGTTTGGCATATTATTTGGTTTGAATCATATGTATATTCAACATCCACAGTTTAAATGGATGCAAAATACGATTGACCAAATGAATATAAAACCTAAGAGACTAGTAGAACAGATGGAAAATGTTTTGCTCGATACCCCTACTAACGGATTAAGAGAATTAGAGACACTTATCAAAGAAGTCCTTTTATTGGTTGAACGTCATATGCCTCATCTTCCTCTAGAAGAGCATAAACAACTCATTTATTATGCAAAATAGCCAGGTTGCCAAGAGAAAGCAGGAGGGGAATCGTTTGAATAAAGCCTTATTACATATGGAAGGGTTAGCTGTGTTATTGGTAAGTGTATATTTTTACGCCTCGTTAAACTTTAGTTGGCTTTTATTTATTGTGTTGTTTTTTATTCCAGATGTGTCTATGGTAGGATACGGAATTAGTAAAAAGTTTGGTGCTCTTACATACAATATATTTCATACTTACACCGTTCCTACTATTTTCATTTTAATGGGAGTCTTTTCAACAATGGAAACTTTAGTAATGATAGGATTAATATGGTCAGCCCACATCGGTATGGATCGAATGATTGGATACGGTTTAAAGTACCCAACCAGTTTTAAGGAAACCCATTTGAATCGGGTCTAGTGTTATGTTCCATGAGAGGGAGTGACTGAATTGAAGGGGAGAAGTACGAATATAAAGATATTCATTCTGTCAGTATTTATATTATTTTTCATTGGATGTAAGAACAATACGAGCACTACTAGCAACACGAACAGTGAGTTTACTTACTCATTTGAAATGGACGTAATTGAACAGGAAGATAAGGATAAAATACTAAAGTGGTTAAACGAATCAGATCAAACTCCAACAAGAATATATGAAATTAATGACGAGACTAACAACCGCCACTATATTTACGCACATTCGAAGATTTATAGTGAAGTGGATGTGGGGCAAAGCGACGAAAAGATCATAGTTACCTTTAAAAACGAAAAGGTTGAAAGTTCTATACATGATACCTTAGTGAAAATAAAAATTAACCCCGATAAAATGAATTCAGTTGTATTAAAAACTGAATAAAACAAATATAAAAAAGGAAGGAGCATGAGTTTTCATGCTCCTTCCTTTTTTATACTAATGATATTTGATATTTTTTTAATAGATCTTTGAAAGCAGGGCGCTTATTCCCGTCCCGTCCTACTACTTCATGGGCGGTTACTAAAGAATTAAGTACTGCTTCTTCTGTTGCTTCTCCAACGGCACGAAAAGCAACATCTAAATCATCGTCGTGTATCATTTTAGTTGAAATGATGTCCTTGTTGTTTGCATGGGGAATGGTTGTTGCGGTTGAAAACCCAATGGCAATTTCGCCACTGCCGTTTGTCATAATTGAACCAGTTCGCGCCAATCCATTTGCCGTACGTTTGATCATTCGATTTAGCTGTCGTTCAGATACGGGTAAGTCAGTAGCAACGACCATCATAATGGAACCTTTGTCTTTTTCTTCATAATCTCTTTCTATATAATCCTTTAATTCCTGACCAACATATTTACCGTTTACCGTTAAATCACGTAAAATGCCAAAGTTAGATTGAACGAGTACACCAATTGTATATATGCCGTGATCGAGTTTAATTTTTCGAGATGCAGAACCAATACCACCTTTTAACGAATAACATAATGTTCCTGTTCCTGCACCAACTGCTCCTTCATCAAAATTTGAATCTGCTGTTTCTAATGCTTGTAATACATGCTCCTTCCCAACAAATCCTGCCCGAATATCGTTAAGTAACATGTCGTTACATTCCCCAACAACTGGATTAACTGTTCCTGTTGTACGGCCTATTTCCCGGTTATGCTCTAACATATAGGATATAACTGCATCCATCGCAACTCCTACACTCAATGTATTTGTTAATACGATTGGGGTTTCTAATGTACCTAGTTCTGCTAATTGAACAGTGCCAGTTGTTTTCCCAAACCCATTTAAAACATGACTCGAACCAATCAGCTTTTCTTGAAATGTATTCCCTTGATGGGGAAGGATGGCAGTAACTCCAGTCTGTTGCTCGCCATTACTAAGGGTAACTTGTCCAACCGTTACACCTTCAACATCTGTTATGGCATTTCGCGGTCCAGTCGCAAGCTCCCCAATGGTAACTCCATAATCACGAATCCGTTTTTTGTTGTGCATGAACTTCACCTCGGCTACTTTACTTTATATATCGAACGTCTTTATTTTTCCGTTTCTTTACCTCTTCCATCTTTTTATAATATGCGTTTTCTAAGTCGATTTCAAAAAAGTTTGCGATTTTCATTAAGTATGCAATACAATCAGCCATTTCCTTACCTAAGTTATCCTTTACATTTTCGATTGCATGCTGAAACGCCTCTTCTTCGGAGATTCCGTTTTGAATATCTTTGTTCGTTAAGTTAAACATCGTTCGCAACTCTTCAGCTACTTCGCCAACCTCTGTAGTAAGGAGCATGTAATTGTTTAATAAGGAAGCTCGGCTCTTTTCGTAACTTTCATCATCTATTTCCCAGTTCATATATTTTACAAATTCTTTAGAGAAAGCTTGCATTTCTTTCATTTAAAACACCTCTATAATTTTTTTCATTATAAAAAATTGTATCATATAAAAAGGGCTCTAATGTAACTAGAGCCCTTTTAAATACATCTATCTATCTATTTCTTCCTACAATTGTGAAAAAACTTCATCATTCATATGAAAATAAACGCCACCAATACCGTAATGTATGTACCCGCCTTTTATTAACATGAGATATACTGTCGTTCCATCTTGGAGTTGTATTGATAGTTCTTTCGTATTGTTGTTATTACGATTTCCGATTTTATCTTTAATATCTTGATAAGTGATTGGTTCTGTCATAGTTAATTTCTGAACAAATGTTTTTATTAGTGATGTATTTTTAACTTGATTAAAATGATCAATGTGATGGTTCCAATCATTAAGGCTACGTATATAAGCTGCGTTCACATTACCGATCAAATTCATATTTCCAAATACATCAGCACCATTTCCTATGTTGATTAAAGAAGAAGATTTGCAAATACATCAATTAAATACTACTGATATCCATATTGAGAGAATCGTAGATTATTTGTTCAAGGAAAAACTATAAGTGTTTGTCCCTTATTATAGTGATAAAATTAACAGATTTAAGACTAATAGGTCTGGGTCAACCAATAACATCAGTCTAAATTTTTACCAATGATTCTTTATATAAAAATGAATGATTGTTGAAATTGCATCATACATATACTTTTGACAAGGTCAAAGCAGTGTGATATTGTGTTAAACAACTTAATATGGAAGTCCACTAGGGGCGCCATTTGGCTGAGAAAAGGATGTAATCCTTAGTCCCTTTGAACCTGATCTAGTTAGTACTAGCGGAGGGAAGTGGAGACGACTTTTATTGTTATTAGTCTATGCGTCTGTAATTTATATGCATTCGTGTATTCTTTTTCCTATCTAATTTCCAAGTCGCTCCACCAGGAGCGGCTTTTTTATGTTTATAGAGATTCTCCCCTATGTGACTTCCTCATTAAGTTGAACAATACATAGGAAAGAGGAGGAATTTGTTTATGAGTTTTTCACAACAATTACGTAACGAAGCGGATCACATTTTTGATGCGTGTTTTCATCACCCATTTATTCAAGGAATTGCAAAAGGAGAGGTGGAGAAAGATCAGTTAATTCATTACGTAAAGCAGGATTTCGAATATTTAAATGCGATGATTCAGTCCCGGGCGTTTGGGATGGCTAAGTGTACAAATCGTGAGGACATGGAAATGTTTAACACAGGTATCGATTTTATTCTTAACAGTGAGATTCATCCCCATAACAACTTTTGTGAAGTAGCTGGAGTAAAATATGAAGATTTGCAAGGATACCCTTTAGCACCAACGGCACAACATTATGTTAGTCATATGTTAAACGTTTCTCAAGAAGGAACATTAGGTGAAACTTTAGCAGTAACGTTACCATGTCCTTGGATTTACTTGTATGTTGGAAAGAGAATTTTAGAAGAGTTTGAGATTCATGAGGACCACCCATTCTATGATTGGATTACATTCTACGGGGCCCAAGAAGAGCCGCGAATGAATGTTTATTTACAACGACTTGATGAAATAGCAGAACAATCAACAGAGGAAGAGAAACAAAAAATGTATGATCACTTTATGACGAGTAGTCAGTTGGAATGGATGTTCTTTGATATGGCATATCGTGTTCAAGATTGGCCTGTTCAAGGTGAAAGAGTGAAATGAAGACGACCAAAGGATTAAACTTACGGGAAATTATTGTTATGGCAGCTATTGCCGCCGTTTTTGGTGTTTTATATTTGGTATGGATATTTTTCGGTCAGTTTATTCAGGCCACATTTGGACCAGTAGGGTGGGGATTTATTTCTGGTTTCTGGATTATTGCGCCTATTCTATGCGCTTATATTATTCGTAAACCGGGTGTAGCTCTTATTGCAGAGTTGATTGCAGCAACGATTGAGGTTTTAGTCGGTTCTGTAAATGCAGGGGTCGTATTACTTCTAGGCTTTACTCAAGGTATAGGAGCAGAGTTAGCGTTTGCTATATTTTTATATCGTAACTATCGACTTCCAGTGTTAATGTTAGCCGGTATATTTGGGACATCAGCGAATTTCATGACCATTTACTTCTTGTACGGTTATAGCCAATATTCCAATATTCTAACAGGACTTATGTTTATGGCAATGGTTATTAGTGGAGCACTTATAGCCGGTTGGGGCAGTAAGAGCATTGCAGATGGTTTAAGTCGTACAGGGGTGCTTGCTAACTTTGCACTTGGAAAAATATATCACGAGCAAAGGAATGAACAGTATGCTTCTCAAGAGCAGTGATGTAACCGTTCATTATCCCCTTGAAAGGAATCCAACCATACAAAATGTAAATCTGAACGTAAGAAAAGGGGAAAAGGTGCTTATTCTAGGGCCGAGTGGGGGTGGAAAAAGCACCCTTTCTCTTACCCTTAATGGTATTATTCCGAGGACGATTGACGCAAACAAGTCAGGTGAAGTTATCATTGAATCAAAATCGGTAACAAGTATATCGTTATGGGAAGTAAGTAAGCGAATTGGAGTACTGTTTCAAAATCCTGAGGCACAGTTTTGTATGTTAACCGTAAAAGATGAAATTTTATTTGGATTAGAAAATTTACGGTTAAGTAAAGCAGAGATGCATTACCGTTTAAATGAAGCGCTTGACCAAGTAGGATTAATGGAATGGCGGAATGCAAACATTCATGATTTATCCGGAGGAATGAAGCAGAAGCTCGGTTTTGCATGTTTACTAGCGATGGATCCAGATATTTTGATTCTTGATGAACCAACAGCCAATTTAGACCCGCAGGCAACAGAAAGCCTGTTTCAACTTGTAAATAAATTAGCGACTGAGTTCAATAAAACTGTTATTTTTATTGAACATAAGGTAGATCATGTGTTGCCTTATATCGATCGTATTATTGCAATGGGTGCGAAAGGGAGTATGATTGCAGACGATAAACCTAAATCAGTGTTCGAAAAATATACAAAAACATTACAAGAAGAAGGCATATGGATTCCGAAAGTGTATCGTTTTGCAAAGGACTTAGAAAAGCAAGGAGTTAATTGGACCCGTGTTCCTTTTACGTTAATGGAATGGGAACAAGAATGGAAGAAAGCAAAGCTTCCAGAAAAGACCAACCTCCCACTTATAATTGAAAACAAGAAGAGCAAAATGGGTCCACCTGTTATACAATTGCGGAATATTTCCTTTGGTTATAGCGAAAACCTTACATTACGAAATATTAATATGACGATACATAAAGGAGAATTTATAGCAGTCGTAGGACCAAACGGTGTAGGAAAGAGTACGTTAGCTAAAATTTTAATCGGAATACTGTCTGCTGAAGGTGAGATCAGACTGCATGGAAAACCGGCACATACGAATGATCTATTAAAACGAATTGGGTATGTTTTTCAAAATCCTGAGCATCAATTTGTTTGTGATACGGTTGAAGAAGAACTAACCTATGGAATGACATTACTTGGTCTGGAAGAGCAAATGATGAATGAACAGGTTGATCATCTATTGAAGCAATTTCAACTCGAGAAAAAACGATTCTCTAACCCGTTTTCATTAAGTCAAGGACAAAAACGACGACTTTCTGTAGCATCGATGCTTGCTCATGCTCAAGATTTATTAATTCTAGATGAACCAACATTTGGTCAAGACGAAGTGAATACAGATCGGTTAATGACCTTATTGCAAAGGGAAAATGGTAAAGGAAAGACGATTTTTATGATTACTCATGATATGGATCTCGTCTATCAATACGCAAACAAAGTTATTTTATTAAATGAGGGAGAAATTCAGTATGAAGGTGACGTAGAATCCTTTTTTCAAAGAACATCTATTTTAGAAAAAGCTTCCTTAACTTTGCCAGTTTCCTACAATTTAGATAAAGCAATTATGGAAGTGAAGAAAGGGGGGGTGTATGTTAGCAAACTATCAAAAAAGTAATCACTTTTTACAAAAAGTGAATCCAGTTGCTAAGCTTGCTAGCTTATTTGTTGTGATTGGATTTTTGGCTTTCGTCTTTGATCCTTGGACACCGTTATGTTTGCTCATCATTACCATTATGAGTATTACTCTCTTAGGAAACATTCCGATCCGTTTCTTATTATTCATATTGCTTCCTTTCACCTTATTTGCTTTTAGCTTTTTATGGATACAAGTTGTTTTTCCTGATGAAACAGGTGCTACAATATTATTTCATATTGGCAGCTTTCCTGTAGCACTCGAAAATGTAATGGTGGGATTATCCCTGGGGTTACGATCTCTAGTATTTGTTTCATGGTCAATGTTGTTTGTTCTCACCACTGAGCCAACAAAGCTTATGCTCAGTTTAATTCAAAATTGTAAACTTCCCCCTCGTTTCGGTTATGGTGTGATGGCAGCTTATCAATTCCTACCAATGTTCCGACAGGAGTTAAATCAAATGCGTACTGCTCACCGAATTAGAGGACTCGGCAAACCAAAAGGGTTTAAAGAAAGAGTGAAAGAAATGAAACGTTATACGGTCCCTTTATTAGCTAGTGGTATTCGAAAGGCAGAAAGAGTGGCAATTGCAATGGAATCAAAAGGATTTGACGGTGGTCGAGATCGTAGTTATTATGATTCCATTCGATGGACGAGATATGACGTAATCTATTTCGGGGGTATCCTAATAGTGTTTCTTAGTTTATATGTTCTGAGGAAGGTATATACAGTATAAAAGAGCCTGACACATCGTTGTGTCAGGCTCTTTAGTCATTAGTTGATTGTTACGTCATTGATCATATAAATTCCAGATGGGTGAACCCAGAATCCGTCAACATTTTTACCAACAGCTGAAATGTCTTCATCATTACGAAGGAAGATCATTGGTGCATCTTCTACTTCCTGTAATTGTGCTTTTTCATAGTATTCTAGACGTTTTTCAACGTTTGATTCTTTACGTCCAAGGTCGATATACTCGTCGACATCAGCGTTATCGTAGAACGTACGGTTACCTTCAGCACCGTGAGCATCTGTATGGAATAGGAAATACTGGTTGTAGTCAGCGTCACCAGTCATGTTAGACCAACCAAGAACGAACATATCATGTTCACCTTTCTTCGTTGATTCTAGGTATGCGCCCCATTCCATTACTTTAATTTCAACATCGATACCAATTCCTTTTAATTGTGAAGCAACAACTTCAGCTACATCTACACGTGCCTGGTTATCATTAGTCCAGATAGAAGTTTTAAATCCATCTTCATAGCCCGCTTCTTTAAGAAGTTGTTTTGCTTTCTCCAGATCATAACCATAACCTTCAACTTTGTCGCTATAACCCCAAACACCAGGACCCATAGGACCTTCTGCCTTTGTTCCTACACCGTTAAATACACCTTCTAAAATGATATCAGTGTCAACTGCGTAGTTAATTGCTTGGCGTACTAACTTGTTATTAAATGGTGCTTTTTGTGTGTTAAAACCGATATAGTCAATACCTAGACCAGTACTACGAACTAAATTCATGTTTGGACTATTTTCTACTCGCTCAATTTCTGTAACTGGTACTGGATCAGCAATGTGGCTTTCTCCAGTTTCAACAAGTGAAATTCGTGTTGCATCTTCTGGAATCACTTGGAATACAACAGAATCAATTTTTGGCTTGTCGCCCCAGTAATTTTCGTTTTTAACAAGTTCAATTTCTTGTCCCGGGATCCAGTTCTCAAATACGAAAGGACCTGTACCAGCAGGATTTTGTCCTAAATCAGACCCATGCTCATCAATTGCTTTAGGACTCACAATTCCACCAGCATAGTGAGCGAAGTTAGATAGTAACGGAGCAAATGGGTACTCTGTAACGAATTGAATAGTGTAATCATCTACTACTACAATCTCTTCAATCATTTCAAACAGTTTTTTACGAGGAGATGCAGTTTCCTCATCTAAAATACGTTCGAAATTTTTCTTAACGGCTTCAGCGTTAAATTCTGCGCCGTCATGGAAGACAACGTCATCACGCAGGTAGAATTCCCAAGTGTTGTCATCAAGTTGTTCCCAACCTGTTGCAAGGTTTGGAAGTACTTCCATTTCTTTGTTCTGCTTTACTAAACCTTCATAAATTTTTCCGTGATATACGATCGCGGAAGGAATATCTGTTCCTTTATGTGGGTCTAATTGCGCTGCATCCGAAAGGACACTAATAATTAGTTCTCCACCATCAGCTCCATTACCGGAACTATTTGAATCACTATCTGGTTCTTGTGCACATCCGACGATGAAGACGGATAGTAAAGCTGTCATCATAAGTAGATAAAACGGCTTTTTAAAGTTCATCGTATTTCCCCCTAATATAGATTTATTTTTGTATGGACAAGACTGCCCAACAATTATGTGGAAGTTGTCGAACATTCGTTCAAACAATTCCAAAGGTAATCACCGCCATGCAGTAGCTAGCGCTCGTATACATGCCTTTCTACCATATTGCATGAATTGTAATCATCATTATTAAGAAATGCAGATGATAACGACGCGATTGTGGATTGTCCATGGTAGAAAGAAGTGCATTTAAGCAAATTGAAAGGTTACTAGCAACATAAAGTGGAAGAAGCTGGCTTCATAGAAAGATAAAGGTTATCTACTTCATATAACTTTCTTCCGACTTGTTGGAGCTAGTAGAGGAATATTTGATGGACTACCACCTTGCGCGTTTCTCCTATTATAAAAAATTTCTGAATTTTGTGTTTCTGTTTTCTTTACTTAAATTTAAGGAATGATGACAAAATAGAAAAAACATAACAAATAATCGACATTTTCTGATAATTTTTGTATAACGATTTGAAAGAAACGAGGTGGTCATCATGAACAACAATGTAGCAAAGGAAGCAGAAACACAGGAAGTCGTTAACGTTTCCTATACAAATGTAAAGCTGGAACAATTTTTTGACGTAATGAAGAAGATTATGAAAAATAGGATGGCAGTAGCGGGTGGGCTTATTATAGGATTATTTGCCTTGGTAGCTATCTTCGCCCCGTGGATTGCACCTTATGATCCTACTCAAGTTGATTTAATGAAAAAGCTTCAAGGACCTTCTTGGGATCATTGGATGGGTACAGATGACAAGGGCCGAGATATATTAAGCCGTGTCATTATGGGGTCAAGGCTGTCACTGGCAGTAGGTGTTATCTCCGTTGCAATTGGTGCTATTGTTGGAATTATTTTAGGACTAGTTGCC
Source organism: Salirhabdus salicampi (assembly GCF_024259515.1). Lineage (NCBI taxonomy): Bacteria > Bacillati > Bacillota > Bacilli > Caryophanales > Bacillaceae > Salirhabdus > Salirhabdus salicampi. The sequence goes on from NZ_JANBWE010000001.1 coordinate 662,438, forward strand.
GGGTATTACGGAAGATGGTTAGATACAGCCATCATGCGTTTTATCGATGTTCTGTTAGCATTCCCGGGAATCTTATTAGCATTAGCGATTATTAGTGCTCTGGGACCAAGCTTAATTAACGTTATGATTGCAATTGGTATATTCTCTATACCGACGTTTGCACGTATTGTTCGAGGCTCAACGTTATCTGAAAAGAAAATGGAATATGTAGATGCGATTCGATCACTAGGTGCAACGGATGGTCGAATCATATTCGTTCATATATTACCGAACATTTTATCACCAATCATTGTGCAAGGGACTTTACGTCTAGCTACAGCTATCTTGTCCGCAGCAGGACTATCCTTCCTTGGCATGGGCGCACAGCCGCCATCACCGGAATGGGGAGCGATGTTATCACAGGGACGAAGCTTTTTATATTCTGCACCACACGTTGCTGCTTTCCCTGGTTTAGCAATCGCATTTGTTGTATTAGGCTTTAACTTATTAGGTGATGGTTTACGTGATGTTCTCGATCCAAGAATGAAACAATAAGGAGTGTTAAACATGGCCGCATTTATCGTACGACGGTTTTTGCAAATGATCCCGGTATTACTTGGGGTTACGTTAGTTATCTTTTTAATAATGCAAATGGTACCAGGTGATCCTGCTGTGTTACTAGCTGGCGAGAGTGCAACACAATCACAAGTTGATGCACTCAGAAAACAGCTCGGACTGGATCAACCTTTATACATTCAATATTTTGATTACTTGAAAAATGTTATCCAAGGAGACTTAGGAACTTCCATTCGTTCCGGTCGTCCTGTACTTGATGAAATTTTAGTTCGTTTACCAGTAACTATTGAGTTAGCGGTATGGAGTATTTTAATTACTATTGTACTAGGTATGTTTGCTGGAATTATTGCAGCAATGAGACAGAATAAGCCATCTGATATCGGGATTATGGTATTTGCGCTCATTGGTGTATCCTTACCAAACTTCTGGTTAGGTTTAATGTTAATTTTATATTTTTCCGTTACATTTCAAATATTCCCGGTTGCAGGGTGGGGAAGCTTTGCCCACGTCGTCTTGCCAGCCATTACGTTAGGAACGAGTGGAGCAGCAATTGTTGCCCGAATGACTCGTTCTAGTATGTTAGAAGTTATCCGTCAAGATTACATTCGTACTGCACGTGCAAAAGGGGTAAAGAGGCAATACATTACGTATAAACACGCACTGAAAAATGCTTTGATTCCAGTTGTTACTGTCGTAGGATTACAGTTTGGTGCATTACTTGGTGGAACAGTATTAACAGAAACTGTATTCGCTATTAATGGAGTTGGACGAATGATGGTTGATGCGATTCGAATGAGAGATATACCACTTGTTCAAGGTTCCATTTTATTTGTTTCTGTTATATTCGTTTTCGTAAATATGTTAGTTGATATTACGTACCGTTTTCTAAACAAACGAGTGGATTTGAACTAAAAAGTAGATCCCAAAAAGGGAGGGTTATAAATGGAAGAGAAAAAGACATTATTAAAAGTAGAAAATTTACGAACCTACTTTTATGTAGATGATAAAGAACTAAAAGTTGTAGATGGCGTTGATTTTGAATTAAAGCAAGGAGAAACATTAGGAATTGTAGGGGAGTCTGGTTGTGGTAAAAGTATGACCTCACTATCCTTAATGCGACTCGTTCCGGAACCACCGGGTAAGGTCATGGCTGATAACATCTCTTTTAACGGTGAAAACCTACTGGACAAAACAGAGGAAGAAATGCGAAAAATTCGCGGAAATCAAATTTCCATGATATTCCAGGAGCCGATGACATCTCTTAATCCCGTATATTCTGTGGGAGAGCAAATTGCAGAAGCAATCCGTATTCACCAACAACTACCACGAAAAGAAGCATGGGATCAAGCGGTGGACATGCTACGTCTTGTGGGGATACCTTCCCCAGAAAAACGGGCAAAACAAGAGCCCCATGAATTAAGTGGAGGAATGCGCCAACGTGTCATGATTGCGATGGCTCTATCATGTAATCCGTCTCTATTAATTGCAGACGAGCCGACGACAGCGTTGGATGTAACAATCCAAGCCCAAATATTAGACTTACTGAAAAAATTACAGCAAGATTTTAATTCGTCAGTAATTATGATTACGCACGATCTTGGTGTTGTAGCAGATACATGTGATAAAGTTCTCGTTATGTATGCCGGCAAGGTTGTGGAATATACGGATGTAGATTCATTGTTTGATGAACCACTTCACCCGTATACGAAGGGGCTTCTAAAATCAATTCCACGAATTGACGAAGATCAAGAAGAATTGTATGCAATAAAAGGGACAGTCCCAAGTCCGGATAATATGCCAGAAGGATGTCGTTTTGCACCAAGATGTCCACTAGCAAAAGATATCTGTCATACGAAATCACCTGAATTCGTGTCAGTTGGTGATCGTACTGTACGTTGTTTAGCGTATACAGAGGAATGGGAAAACGCAGGGGAGGTAGAAGAATATGTCAACACCAGCGCAGGAAACTAAAACACCCCTATTGAAGGTAACGAACTTAAAGCAATACTTCCCAATCAAAGGTGGCTTTTTTTCCAGAACAGTGAATCATGTAAAAGCTGTTGATGATATTTCCTTTGATGTATATCCAGGGGAGACGCTAAGTATTGTAGGAGAGTCTGGTTGTGGGAAGTCTACAACTGGGCGTGCTATACTTCGACTTGAAGATCCGACGGAAGGGAATGTTATGTTTGACGAGACAGATTTACTTAGTTTAAGTAATGGTCAAATGCGTCATGTCCGGAAGGATATTCAAGTTATATTCCAGGATCCGTTTGCATCCTTAAACCCACGTCAAACGGTTGGACGCATATTAGAAGAAGCATTACAAATTCTTCATAATATGTCTGCGAAAGAGCGAAAAGAGCGAGTGAAAGAATTACTAGAGCAAGTAGGATTAAGACCTGAATATATTACTCGTTTTCCCCATGAATTTAGTGGTGGACAACGACAACGTATTGGGATTGCACGAGCATTAGCTGCAAATCCAAAACTCATTATTTGTGATGAGGCAGTTTCCGCCTTGGATGTATCTGTACAAGCCCAAATTTTGAATTTGTTGAAAAAGTTACAAAAAGAATATAATTTCACGTACCTGTTTATTTCCCACGATTTAGGGGTTGTACGTCACATTTCCGACCGTGTGATGGTCATGTATTTAGGGAAAATTGTAGAAATTGGATCGAAGAAAGAAATATTTGAAAATCCGAAACATCCTTATACAAAAGCGTTGCTTTCTTCCATTCCAGAACCGAATCGGAAGAAAAAGAAGGAACGGATTATTTTACAAGGTGATGTTCCATCACCAATTAACCCACCATCAGGTTGTCGTTTTCATACACGTTGTCCGATAGCTACGGAATACTGTAAAGAAAATGAACCTGTCTTAGAACAAAAGGATGGCTTGCAAAAGGTATCATGTTTTTATACAGATTAACGAGTAGTGAAATTTGTCGAAATTTGCTGTAGAATAAAATATAAAACTTATGAAGAGTGATAAGGATGTTTTTAACACAGCAGATGTTTTCTGCCTTAATCATTATAGCTGTATTTGTACCGATAATTGGTTCTATCGTGTTGTTTATGAATATGGCATATGAGAGGGAATTCCGACTATTAACTGTAGAAAAGCAAAAAGCAGAGTTAGAAAAAGAATTTGAACATAGCCAATATATGCAATTAAATGCACAAATTCACCCTCATTTTTTATTTAATACGATCAATTTAATATTAGGCTTAGCTCGGTTAGATAAGAAGAAACTGATGATTCAAACATTGGAAAGCTTATCGAACCTGCTGAAGTTTAAATACCAAGTGAAAGAATATTTAATTCCATTTCAAAAGGAATTAAATTACACCGTTTATTATTTAACGATACAACAAAATCGGTTTGGTGAATTTTTAACAATTCAGAAAGATATTAAGGATGATGTACTTGATGCACTTGTCCCGCCATACATCCTTCAAACGGTGACCGAAAATGCGTTTAAACACGGTTTAGAGAAAAAAGTAGGTAAGAAAATATTAAGCATCCATTGTTATCGAGATGAGGACATTGTCATTATTGAAGTTAGTGATAATGGTACAGGGCTTGATTCTACTCCTCAACAAACCGATTCGGGTCACGGGTTAGAAAATATCCAAAAACGATTGGAATTGTTATTTAATCGTGAACAAGTAAATGTAAACTTGGAACCTTTAAAAGAGGGGACTAGGGTAACCATCCAGTTTCCTTATCATACGGAAGAAACAAGTGAGGGTGTGAGTGTTTATGAGCATATTACTCGTAGATGATGAGCCATTTGTATTGGAACAATTAAAGCATATGATCAGTAATACCTATCCACATTGGGATACCTATACAGGTATGGACGGAAGCCAAGCATTAGAGGTGATTAAACACGAGGAAATCCATTTGGCGATCCTGGATATTGAATTGCCAGGGAAATCAGGTTTAGAGTTAGCGAAAATCATGAAAGATCAATCCCCTTATACAAACATAATTATGCTTTCAGCCCATCAGGATTTTGAATATGCACGGGAGGCAATTCAAGTAGGGGTAAGCGACTATATCACAAAGCCTGTAATTGAAAGTGAATTCCTGGAAATTTTACAAAAGTATGCAAAGGAAATGGACCATTCCAATTTAGTAACCAAGGCTGTTCAATATATTCAGGAGCATTATCACGAAAAATTAAACCTATCTGTTTTAGCACAAGAACTTTATGCTAATCCGTCTTATTTAAGTCGAAAATTTCGCAATGAGGTGGGGGTAACCTTTTCAGATTTTCTTTTGAATTACCGAATAGAAGTTGCTAAGCAGAGGTTAAAAGGAAAAGGTGACAACATCTCGACAATTGCGGAAGAATGTGGGTTTGGTAGTCTACATTATTTTAGTTCTGTATTTAAGAAAAAAACAGGGCTGACACCAAAAGCGTTTCGTCAAGAGGGAAAGTCAAATGAAGAACGTTAATCCGCTATTTCCTACGATGGGAAGCCAACCATCTATTTTAATGTTGTCAAGATGGTTGTCCCCATTCATCTTATTTATACCAATTGCGATTTCGCTTCGCCATGGGTTCCTTCATAATTTTGTCTATAGTATAGCGTTATTTTTAGCTGTTTTTTTTATAACAGTAGTATTTCGGAATCGTTTTGGAAAAATGGAACCTACTTTAGGGGAAAAACTATTTCAACATTTTACAACGGATGGATATGATCTTACCGTTGCTCTGTTACGATTATTATCGTTTTTCCAACTTTATTTATTAGCCTTAGGTGGGGCATATATATTACATGCGTTGTTTTTGATATCGATGCAGGTTAGTATGTTTATTTTTTTACTATTGGCTATATTTATGGTTCAGTTTAAACCAGGTGCACCGCACCGCCATCATGTAAAGGTTGGTCTATTTTTACTAACGATTACTGGATTGCTTGTTTATATATTTATGACGAAGAGTTTAGAACAAGTTTATAATGGAGTTCGGCTTTACCATCCGTATTTATTATATGTAGACGGAAAAAGCGTTGGAATGTTCTTTATCGTGTCGTTTCTTATTCTTTGTGGGAAGCTTATCATTGACCCAATTACATGGCAGGCGTTAGTGAAGTTACGAAGTAGACAATCGTACCGATCGCCTTATATGGTAGCATTCGTTTGGTCATCTATTGGTATAGCTTTTGCAGCTATCACATATGCGATGGTTTATATAGGCTTTTTCCATGGGATTGTTACGGTCTTCGAAAACTTGTTTTCCTTTTTAAATCAAGAATTTATATATATGACTTTAGCTATTTTATTTATATATATATTGTTAGATACATTTGAAATGGAGACGAGAATTTTTAATCGTTACCGGGAGAATGATCAAAATCGATTTCCGTACGGGCTGTTTTTGCTCGTTCCATTTATGTATGGTACAAGCTGGCTTCACGACTTTTTAACTTTATTTTTCTTGTTTGGTATTGTATACGCTGCTTTTTTACCAGCCTTTATAAAACTACTCTGGACGAAGAGCACATTAAGCATACATTTTCCGTTAACAATTATATTTAGTTCAGGGATAGGGTATTTATCTTTACTCCGACTACAATTTGAAATTGGTGTGCTAATTGCCTTCGGTTTATCCGTATACTTATCATTAGTGAAGTTTGAACCTACAGAAAAAGAAAGCATAAGCAACACATAAAAAAGAGGGAGGATGAATAGTATGAATTTTGATTCTTTATTTAATCCGTATCCATCACAAAGGATGGTTACATATGGCACAAAAGGAATGGTTGCTACTTCACAGCCGTTAGCGGCTCAAGCAGGCCTTGATATTTTAAAGAAAGGCGGAAACGCTGTAGATGCCGCTATTGCAACCGCAGCGACGTTAACAGTAGTGGAACCAACATCGAACGGCATAGGCGGTGATGCGTTCGCGATTGTATGGATGAAGGACAAATTATATGGGTTAAACGCGAGTGGCTTTTCACCGAAGAACATTTCCATAGAAGCGTTAAAGGAACGTGGCATAGAAGAGATGCCAAAGCATGGGTTAATACCAGTGACAGTACCAGGTGCGCCATCAGCTTGGGCTGCATTATCTAAACGATTCGGAAACTTATCTTTAAAAGAAGCACTACAACCAGCCGTTGATATAGCACGTGAAGGATACGCTATCTCACCAATTTTAGGTTACTATTGGAAACGCGGATACGAAAAATTTAAAGAGACGTTAACAGATGAAGAGTTTGCAGGATGGTTCGAAACATTCGCAAAAGACAATCGTGCACCGGAAATTGGTGAAGTTTGGTCTTCAGAAGACCATGCGAAAACGTTAGAAGAGATTGGCGAATCAGAAGGAGAATCTTTCTACCGAGGTGCTTTAGCTGACAAGATTGCATCATTCTCAGAAAAATATAACGGTTTCCTTACAAAAGACGATTTAGCATCATTTGAACCAGAATGGGTAGATCCAATCTCTGTTTCATATCGTGGGTACGACGTCTGGGAAATCCCGCCTAACGGCCAAGGGTTAATTGCACTTATGGCATTAAACATAGCGAAAGAGTTTGACTATAGCGAAAGAGATACACCAGAAACGTTCCATAAACAAATTGAAGCTATGAAGCTTGCGTTTGTCGATGGCCAAAAGCATATTACACAACGTGATCAAATGGAGTTTACGACAGACGAATTGTTAAGTGAGGAATATGGTGCTCTTCGTCGATCGTTAATCGGTGAGAAGGCACTACAGCCAGAACCTGGAGAGCCACCAAAAGGTGGAACTGTTTATTTAGCAACTGCTGACGGTGAAGGGAACATGGTTTCCTTTATCCAAAGTAACTATATGGGCTTTGGGTCTGGAGTAGTTGTCCCAGGCACTGGAATAGCCTTACAAAACCGTGGTCATAACTTCTCGATGGATCCGGAACATGTAAATGCTCTAGCTGGTGGAAAGCGTACGTACCATACAATTATCCCAGGATTCTTAACAAAAGATGGTCGTCCAGTTGGACCATTTGGTGTTATGGGAGGTTTCATGCAACCACAAGGTCATATGCAAGTTGTCATGAACATGATTGACTTTGACTTGAACCCACAAGCTGCCCTTGATGCACCGCGTTGGCAATGGGAGAAAGACAAAAAGGTATTAGTAGAGCCAAACTTCCCGAACCATATTGCACAAGCATTGGCGCGCAAAGGCCATGACATTCATGTAGCAACGGAAGGTGGACCATTTGGCCGTGGCCAAATTATCGTCAGAGATCCGAAGACTGGCACTCTTGCTGGAGGTACAGAATCTCGTACTGATGGAGCGATTGCCGTTTGGTAATATCATAACACCTAAGGGTTCCTTAGGTGTTATATCAAAATTTCAACTTAGAGGATTGATATAAATATGAAGCAACGAAACCTGTTCCTCGCATTTTTTCGTGTAGGAATGTTGGGATATGGTGGAGGACCCTCTTCCATTCCTCTCGTCCATAAAGAAGTGGTAGAAAAATATAAATGGATGAACGATGATGAATTTGCCGATGTATTAGCACTGGGGAATTCGTTACCGGGACCAATCGCCACAAAAATGGCGGGCTATATCGGGTACCGGGTAGCAGGTATCTTCGGTATGATTAATGCTGTGCTTGCAACGATTGTTCCTACAATAGCAATCATGATTTTATTATTAACATCATTAACGTTTGTAAAAGACGAACCATGGGTAGCAGGTATGACAAAAGCAGTTGTACCCGTTGTTGGGGTTATGTTAGCAGTTCTGACACTTGATTTTACGAAAAAAGCGGAAAAAAATCTCGGCTGGTTAAAAACGATTGCCTTTATTGTGTTATCCTTTCTTCTTATACAGTGGCTCAATATTCATCCAGGGATTGTCATTGGTGCATTATTGTTGTATGCCCTATTAGCACCAATTCAAGAAGTTAAGGAACAGAAGAAGCACGAGAAAGGACAGTCGGTATAATGGAAAAATTATGGGAGATTTTTTTAGCGTTTTTTATACCTGGAATTGTAGGCTATGGGGGAGGACCAGCCTCCATCCCACTAGTCAAGAATGAAGTTATAACAAGGTATGAATGGCTAACAGTAACTGAATTTAGTGAAATGTTAGCTCTTGCCAATTCACTTCCCGGACCAATTGCGACCAAAATGGCAGGTTATATAGGTTATTTGGAAGGTGGAGTTCTCGGTTCAATCGTTGGAGTTTTTGCTACTGTAGCTCCTTCATTGATCCTGATGGTTGTGCTATTAAGTGTGTTATATAAATTTAAAGATTCACCGAAAGTAAAGAAGATGACCGCCTTAATCCGACCTACTATTGCTATTTTATTAGGATTAATGGCATACGAATTTTTTCAACAGTCATATGAAGGCGCAGGATTGTGGCAAACAATATTTTTAGTTGTTGTAAGTTATGTGCTTATGCAAAAAGTAAAAGTTCACCCAGCCTTCGTTATCCTTGGCTCGCTAGTTTACGGAGCCGTGTTCCTTGCATAATAGAAGGAACAAAAATGAGCGCCAAAGTTCACACTTTGACGTTCTTGACAATCGTAACCTTCCCATAAGGTTAATATAAACATGATAAAAAGAGTGAGCGAGACCACGCTCACTCTTTTTATGTTTACATAAATAGCTTGGCGAAACCACCTAATAAAATTCCAATAATACCGAAGTCGGAATCCCCAAAGGTTGTGTTTTCAAATCCTAGTGACCCGAGTACTGGCAATAATAGAGCTGGAAGGAAGCTTATGAGGATCCCGTTTGTGAAGGCACCGAACATTGCTCCTTTTCTCCCGCCTGTAGCGTTACCAAATACACCAGCTGCTGCTCCCGTGAAGAAATGAGGAACTAAGCCAGGCACAATTACTTTAAGGCCGAATATTGGAAGAAGGAACATACAAATAATACCTGCGAAAAAACTGAATAGAAAGCCAATTACTACAGCGTTAGGTGCAAAAGGAAACACAACCGGACAATCGAGGGCAGGTTTTGCATTCGGGACTACCTTGTCGGCAATTCCTTGAAAGGCAGGAACAATTTCCGCTAAGATCATCCGTACACCAGCTAACACAATGTAAACACCGGCAGCAAATACAATAGCTTCGGTTAAACCGAATATCAGAAAGTTAGTACCCCCACTGAGTTCAGATTCAACGTAGGATGGACCAGCAGCAAAGGAAACAATGAAAAACATAATGGCCATTGTTAAAGAGACGGCAACAGACGTATCTCTTAGGAAGCCTAAACTTTTTGGTACTCGAATCTCTTCTGTCGTTTTTCCTTTATCGCCAACAAGTTGACCAACAACCCCTGCTGTAAAATAGCCAATTGATCCAAAATGACCTAATGCTATATCATTCGATCCCGTTATTTTTCGCATATAAGGCTGAAGGAGTGCCGGCATTAACACCATAAGTAAACCTAGAATAGTAGAACCAATTATAATAAGAATAGGTCCCGTTACTCCTGCTGTCACTAACACTGCAGAGATGAGACAAGCCATAAACATTGTGTGATGTCCAGTTAAGAAAATATATTTAAATGGTGTAACTCTAGCAAATACGATATTTGCTACCATACCAAATAGCATAATTAGTGCTGTTTCGGTGCCGAAAGTTTGTTGTGCGAGAGCAACAATCGCTTCGTTGTTTGGAATGACTCCGTCAACATTGAAGCCTTCTTTAAACATTGCTCCGAAGTGGTCTAAGGAACCGATAAGCACACCTGCCCCAGCCCCCAATAGAATAAAACCCATAACAGTTTTTAATGTGCCTGAAATGGTCTCAGCCACGGGCTTTTTCTGTAATAATAGTCCAATAAAAGCAAATAAACCGACTAATATTGCTGGTGATCCTAATATGTCTTTCATAATAAGATTTATCATATCCATGAATTACACCTCCAAATGTTGTTGTAAAACCTTTTTAATCTCGGCAACATTGAACAGGTTGACCAATCGAATGATTCTTCGTGTACCGTCTTCAAGTAAATCGACGATTTCTGGTGTCCCAATATAGTAATCCGCTGCTTCTGATTTCGCCGTCGTAAGGTCCGTATGAGAGACGGTTGCCTCAATCCCAAGTTCTGCGAGTGCTTTTTTTACATTCATTTCCGCAATAAAGCTACTTCCTAATCCGTTGCCACAAACAACTAAAATTTTCATGTCAACACTCCTTTCCTAAGTATTGTAGTAAAAGCTTTTGTAGTTCTTCCTTGCTCTCACATTCTAGTAGTCTTTTACTGTTATTCTCATCGCCTAACATGGAGGCAATTCTCGATAACGTACTTAAATGACTTGAATTGTCCTCTGCAGCCAAAAATATGATGAAGTGAACATCATGTCTTGCTTCAGAGGAGAAGGATACGGGATTTTTGGTTAGTAGGAAACTAATGCCGTACTGGTTGACCCCGTCCTCTGGCCGGGAGTGAGGAAGGGCAACTTTAGGTCCAATAACGTAGTAGGGTCCAATTTTCTTAGTTTGGGAGATAATTGAATCGATATATTGTTGTTCAATGTATGAATGTTTAAGGAGTGGTGACGCTGCAAGGGTTATTGCGTCTTTCCACTGGAGCTGGCGATCTGTAACTTCTACAAAAGGATGAGAAATAAATGAATTCAGCATGTTATCTTCCTTTCATTATTACGTGAAAACATGTACAACGATGATGGTTAATAAAGGGTATGGGGACATGTTAGCAATTATGCTAGGAAGAAAGGTGGGGATAAAAATGATCGTAAAGGTGGGAAATGAACTGTGTTATAATAGGTTTACTTATAAAGTAAACGCTTTCAAATATAGTGAGGTGAAAAAGGGGTGATACTGCGACATAAAATTTTTCTAACATTTTCTGTACTTGTCCTTTTTTCTCTTCTATCAGTTGGGGTAGCAGTCCATAAAATATTTACGTCAGCGAAGAGTGAGGAAGTGATTACACAAACAGAAAAATCGATTACTCAACTCAATCAAAACCTTGATTTAATGTTAGAAGATGCTGCACGGACAACGCTAACGATACTTTACAATGATCAACTGTTAAATATATTACGCCAATATGACGATAACACTCCTGTTCAATACAGAAATTACAATCATGTAAATGCTTTCTCCTTATTTTTATCCGGTGCCATTTATAACCGTGAGCAAATGTATGGCATGCACGTATTTGCCAACAATGGACAAGTATTTAGCCACATGGATGACTATCGAATAATGGAATCGATCTATTTACCTGGTCAAGCTTGGTATTCTAAAGTTCAGGAAAAGAAAGGGGACTGGATTGTTTATCCAGGAGAAATTCCATCGTATTACCGTAATAATAGAGATAAAACATATATTAGTTTAATTCGTCTGTTACGGGATCCAGACAATCAAAGACAACTCGGATTTATGAAAGTAGATTTCTCGCCTGAATATGTTCAAAAGATTACAGAACAACTTCACAGTGACCATTGGCAAATTTATCGGGATGGAGAGCCCTTATTTAAAAAAGATAAAGACTACCTTCTCATGAACTGTGAAGCTAATGGTACGTGGGTGAAAAGTGAACAATCAGAGTCGGAATATTTATGTGTAACCAACACATCGAATAAAACAGGGATTGAAATTCGTAATGTAATTCCGAAGGATTATCTATACAGCGAAATTAAAGAATTTAATAATTTATTAATAACGATGATTATTTTCTGTTTGTTTATATCCCTTATGTTGTCCTATTACATGTCTAGTTATCTACTAAAACCATTAGAGAGGTTGAAGAAACGGATAGAAGAGTTTCAAAGAGGCAATCACTCAAACCAAATAGATGTAACTACTACAGGTGATATTGGGGAACTTGGGGGAGCATACAATAATATGCTTGGAGAAATCAATTCTTTAGTAGAGGAGATGTACGAGTTAAATGTGCGAAATTCCGAAGCGGAGTATAAGGCCCTACAGTCGAAAATGGATCCTCACTTCCTGTTTAATGCACTAGAATCCATTAACATGACTGCGCTAAAAAATGGACAGCTCCAGTTATCTGACATGATATCCGAATTGGGAAAACTTATTCGATACCGCCTGCGTAATGATGAAAAACAAATAACGTTAAAAGAGGAAATTGATTTTACAAAAACGTATGTCAATATTATGAAACATAGATTAGGAGACGCGATTAATGATGTGTGGGACATTGAGGGAGAATTAATACAATATTACGTTCCAAAGTATATTCTTCAACCATTGATTGAAAATGCCATTACACACGGATTAACGAATTCGATAGAAAAAATTCATATAACGGTACGAGTAAAGCGACAAAATGAATATCTTCATATTTCAGTGGAAGATAATGGGGCCGGTATCCCTCTGAAAAAACAAAATGAACTCGCCGCTTCAATTGAACAACGAACGAATCCGTCTACTCAAAAACGATCAAACCAAAACGGGATTGCGCTTGAAAATATAGCAAGCAGGTTAAAACTCATTTATGGAAGTGAAAGTGAATTTCACATTCATTCAGCTAGTGGGAAAGGAACACGTATTCACATCTCAATTCCGATAAAGGGTAGGTGATAAGTTTGAAAAATGTCCTCTTAATTGAAGATGAAAAGGTGATTCGTCAAGGAATAAAAGTGTTACTTGAAGACATTATTACAGGTTATAAGGTGATGTGGGAAGCATCTGATGGTCGTAAGGGACTAGACATGATTAATGTAATTATCCCTGATATTATCATTACGGATATACGGATGCCTGAAATGAATGGTATCGAATTTATCTCATTGTTACGTAGGAAATTACCGAATATTCCTGTCATTGTCATAAGTGGGTATGATGACTTTACTTATGCGCGGGATGCACTTAAATTAGGTGTAAAAGATTACATTTTAAAGCCGGTTAACCGTAGTGAACTGGCTGATACGTTGTACCGTATTGCTGGAAAAGATGTGGAGAAATCAAAGGAACACCTTACGGAAGAGTCAAGACAAGTGCGTCAAATTAAAGAACTGATTTCTAATAACCTCGAAGAAGAACTGTCCTTACAATTTATTTCCAAAACGTTAAATTTACACCCGAACTATATAAGTCAACTATTTAAACAAAAGACAAGTAGTACACTGTCTGACTACATATTAAAAAAGAGGGTGGAAAAAGCAAAAGACCTACTGCAAAATACGAGATTAAAAGTGTATGATATCGCTTCTCTTGCTGGCTACTCAAATGCAAAACATTTTTCCTCTGTATTTAAGAAGGTAACCGGCCAAACTCCAAATCAATACCGAAAAGGTTTGTAATGTTCTTAATATTACAAACCTTTTCTTAATTTAACGACATTATAAAGCGCTTACATTTTTGTTACGATTTGACATAAGGGGGGAAGAAAATGAAAAAAATATCATTTATCCTGTTTAGTTTGTTGTTGATGCTTCTATTAGCTGCTTGTAGCGACGATGAAGTGAGTAAAGATGACTCAGGAGAAGTTGAATTAACGTTTACGATGTGGGGGAATGACCAACATATTGCTATGTATGAAGAATTATTAGAAGAATTTTATGATGAGAACCCCAACATTAATGTAACTATTGAAAGTATTCCACATGGTGATTACCAACAAAAACTTTCTGTACTTGCAGCCGGAAACGAACTACCTGATGTTGGTTGGGTGGCGGAAAGAATGGTACCACAGTTTGTCAAAAATAACATATTAACCGACATTTCAGAGTTTAAGGATGACCCTGATTTTGATTTTGAAGATATTACACCATCAACATTGGATCTATGGAAGCATGATGGTCAATTACTAGGTTTGCCATTCTCTACACCACCAATGATTATGTATTTTAATAAGACAATGTTTGATGAAGCAGGTTTAGAAACGCCAATTGAACTTGCAAAAAAAGGTGAGTGGACTTGGGAGCAGTTTGAAGAAGCGGCAAAGGCTCTCTCAAATGGAGAAGGTAGCGATCGTCAATACGGTGCAAGACTTTTCTATGAGTGGACGAATTTTTCAACAATGCCGTCACACACGTTATCTTACGGTGGGGCAATGTTCTCTGACGACATGTCTGAATTTCTATGGAATTCTCCTCAAGGTGTAGATACGTTTGAAATGCTGGACCGAATGATTTTTGAAGATGAATCTCACGTACCACCAGGTGAAAGCTTAAATTTTGAGAGTGGTCAAGTTGGAATGTTCCCGTTCATGTATAGCTATATAGCGAACGTAAGAGGGATCGAAGACTTTGACTGGGATATAGCTCCATTACCAAAAGGACCAGAAGGAAGATTTCCGTTATTGGGTCAGGCAGGTATTGTAGCCTTCCAAGGTAGTGAGCATCCGGATGAAGCGAAAAAATTATTGAAATTTTTAGGTAGTAAAACGGGAATTCAAGCCCAATCTGCGTTCTTTGTTCCACCGAGACAGAGCGTATTGAAATCTGATGAGTTTGTCAACATTCCGAATAACCCACCAAGAGAATCGATTCAAATTGCGTTAATTGATCAAATGAACAATGGGTACATTTATCCATTACATGAAGATTGGACAAAAATTGAAAGTAAAATTATTAATGGATTCGATAGACTATTCTCTCGTATGGGGACACCACAAGAAATTTTAGACCAAATGGAAGAAGAAGTGAACGACATCCTACAATAAGTGTAAAAAGGGGACATGTAAATGGAACCACATATAGAACGTTTATTACAGAAAGAAGATCTGTCTATCATTATTAGTTTACCAGACAATAAGGAAGAGCTGGCACAGGCAGCTATTGAGGCAGGTGCTGACGCATTAAAGTTTCATATTTATGCTCACCACCATGCTACAGGAAACAAGTTTAAAGGACCTGAACATTATGAACATTTGTTCAAACAGGTGCGCCAGGATTTTGCTGGACCAATAGGAGTCGTAATTGGTGATGATATTGACCAAGTTCGTACAGTCAGTACCCAGGTATTAAAAAACTATGGATTTAACTATTTTAGCTTATATGGGAAGGATGTGGATTCAACTATCCTTCAACAAAATGATTTGGCGAAAACAGTAGCAGTTGATTATCAGTTCAACCCACACCATGTGAAAGCAATTGAATCACTAGGCGTTGATGCGGTCGAACTATCTATTGTACGAAAAGAGGACTATGGGAAGAGTTTAGACTTCTTAGATATCGTCACATATCAAACGTACCGTGACCATACCTCATTGCCTCTCATTGTCCCATCACAGAAGAAGCTAATACCTGAAGATTTAATTACATTCCGTGAAATTGGCATTAATGCTGTTATGCTTGGAGCTGTTACAATCGGTAATACAGCAGATTCTATCTATGAGACAGTTTTAGCATTCCGTAAGCAGAAAGAAACAATCGCATAAGGATGATTCTATGTCTACTATATCAACAGAAACGAATAAAAATGTCAGGCATAACAAGCAAAAGAAGAAAAGAAATCATGTACGCATGAAGTGGAGGGACAATCTAGAAGGTTGGTTATTTATATCACCAATGCTACTAGGATTTACAATCTTTATGTTTGGGCCTCTGCTTTATGCCCTTTTTATGAGCTTACACGAATGGCCGTTACTAGGGGAAGAAACGTTTATTGGCATGGAAAACTATCAACAAATCTTTCAAGATGCAGACTTTTCGAATGCACTATGGAACACCGTTCTTTTTAGTTTAGGGTTAGTTCCTTTGAACATTATTTTAGCTATGTTTCTAGCTTCTTTATTAAGAGAAAAGTTTGCAGGAATTGGCTTTTTCCGAACTGCTATATTTGTTCCCGTTGTTACATCTCTAATCGTTTGGGCAATCGTATGGAAATATTTATTAGCTCCTGAGTATGGATTTATTAACCAAATCCTTGGCTTTATCGGAATCGATGGTCCATCGTGGCTCTTCAATGAAAATACGGCTTTACCTGCGGTCATTGTTGTCAGTGTGCTGAAAAATGTTGGTTTAAATATGATATTGTTTTTAACAGCAATGCAACAAGTACCAGGAGAGTTGTATGAAGCGTCAGAATTAGATGGAGCATCCCGCTTCCGGAAATTTCGCAACATTACACTTCCGTTAATTACCCCAACAATTTTCCTTGTCATCATCATTACCACTATCGGTGCGATGAAAATTTTCGGTCAAATTTATGTTATGACCCGTGGGGGACCAAGTGATAGTACAAAGGTACTCGTATACTATATTTGGGAGACGGCTTTTAACCATTTTGAAATGGGTTATGCTTCAGCATTAGCCTTTGTACTATTCTTTATTTTACTAGTCTTCACCATTATATCCTGGGTTGTGAGAAAGAGGTGGGTTTTTTATGAAGATTAGAAAACGGCTTATTTTAAAATATATCTGGTTATCCATAATTACGGTCTTCATGATCGGTCCATTGCTATGGATGATTGCTACTTCTTTAAAAGAACCTACCCGTATTTTCACACAATTTATTCCTAATCCAATACGTTGGGCGAACTATACGGAAGTGTTAAGTCAAGTCACCTTCTTAAAACAATATTGGAACAGCATTTACATTGCTGTTGTCGTAACCGTACTAGTCATCATGTTTTCATCATTAGCTGGTTATGCCTTTGCCCGTATTAGATTTCGGGGTAATAACGTTATTTTTATCCTATTTTTAAGTGTCATGATGATACCGCCGGAAGTAACGATTATTCCATTATTTTTATTCATGAGGGATTTAGGGTTAGTGAACAGTCACATTCCTTTAATTTTACTCCCTGTATTTGGGGCGCCGGGAGCCTTTGGTATCTTTTTAATGCGTCAGTTCTTTTTGGCAATACCAAAGGAGTTAGAAGATGCTGCTGTAATGGATGGGTGTTCGAAAATTAAAATTTATTGGCGAATCATGTTGCCGTTGTCCATTCCAGCCATATCGACGCTAACCATTTTCACATTTGTCACGAATTGGGACGAATTTTTATATCCACTTATTTTCATTAAATCAAGAGAACTTATGACGCTACCAGTGGGACTATCATTATTTACGGACGAAACTGGAACAGCTTGGCACCATCTAATGAGTGCGACTACTTTAGCTACCATTCCTTTATTAATTATCTTCTTCTTTGCACAAAAGAAATTCATTGAAGGGATGACCGCGGGTAGTGTGAAATAATAACGTTTGATTTGGCCACTAAGGGAGGCATTTACACAATGAGTTTTGAAAATCTTTATTATTATAGACCGGTTGAAAAATCTATCAACCAGGAAATAGTGAAAAAGAATCTAATCATTTATGGAGGTACCCCTGCAGGCATAACCGCTGCCGTACAAGCAAGTCGGATGGGTTTGTCCGTTGCGATTGCTGAATTTAGTCAACATATTGGAGGTATGACAGCCAGTGGGCTGGGGGCAACTGACTTAGGGGCACCCGAAGCGGTAGGCGGGTTATCACGCCAGTTTTACCGTGACATCGGGAAGTATTATAAAACGGATGAACAGTGGAGGTTTGAACCTAAAGCCGCAAAATACGTTTTTGAAAAGTGGTTGAAAGATGAAAACATTCCGGTTTATTTAAATCAACATCTTGAATCAGTTTTAAAAGAAAACGGGAAAATCAAAGAGATTACGATGGAGGATGGGCAGCGATATGTTGGTGACATGTTTATCGATGCTAGTTATGAAGGAGATTTATTAGCAAAAGCAGGTATATCATATGCCGTTGGCCGTGAATCTAATTCTACCTATAAGGAGATTTATAACGGAGTTCACTTCGGTAGTCCTCATCATAAATTTGAAAAGTGGATTGACCCGTATGTCATTGAAGGGAAAAAGGAAAGTGGTTTGTTGCAAGGTATTACCGAAAACGACCATGAATTATTAGGGTTTAATGGTGAAGGGGATAAGCGGATTCAAGCTTATAATTTCCGCATATGTTTAACAAAAGACGAAGACAATCGGATTCCGTTTCCGAAACCATCAAACTATGATAGTGATCGTTATTTACTACTCCTTCGTTATATTAAAGCTGGAGTGTGGGATGCGATGAATTTGCATACCCCAATGCCAAACGGTAAGACCGATTTAAATAACCACGGTGCCTTCTCCACTGATAATATCGGGATGAACTATGAGTGGCCAGAGGGAAGTTATGAAACGAGAGAAAAGATCTATCAAGATCATTTCACATACGATTTAGGTATGCTTTATTTCCTGGCAAATGATTCCAGGGTTCCAAAAGACATACGTGAAGAAGTGTCTTCATGGGGTCTACCGAAGGATGAATTTGAGGATACTGGTCATTGGCCGCATCAATTATACATTCGAGAAGCGAGACGAATGATTTCGGATTACGTTATGACAGACCGCAATTGCCTAAAACATACTGTTGTAGAAGATTCCATCGGGATGGCGTCTTTTCATATGGACTCCCACCATGTACGGAGAGTGGTTATTGATGGACGTGTTGTGAATGAAGGGGATGTTGAAATTCCTATCTATCCATACCCCATTTCATATCGATCTATCCGACCAAGAGCGGAAGAATGCACAAATCTATTAGTTCCTGTTTGTCTATCTAGCTCTCACATAGCTTACGGATCGATTCGTATGGAACCTGTCTTTATGATTCTTGGTCAATCAGCTGGTGTCGCAGCAGCACTCGCATTGAAAAATGAAACGACTGTTCAGGACGTGCAGTATGCGGAACTTCGCGAACAGTTACTTGCATTTGATCAAGCACTTGAGTGGGACGATAGCCTTGAAGATGATCCATTAGAGCGTATGAAACAGACACTTGGGAAACCGAATTAATTGAAAAGAGGAGGAAAATGATTGAGGATGTTTAAGAAAATTTTTGTGTACACGTTATTGGTAACGTTATTGTTTCCGACCTTTTCTGAAGTTGAAGCGAAGAGTACAAATAAAGATTTAGCTAATCTTCTCATGGTACCATTAGATGACCGCCCTGCTAATTTATATTTTCCACAACAGGTAGGAAAAACGGCTGGTGTCAATGTTGTCACACCACCAAAGGAAATGCTAGGTTACTTTACAACCCCTGGTGATGGACAACAGATTAGCGAGTGGTTGTTAAAACATGCAGAAGATGCAGATGGCTTTGTAATTTCGACGAGTATGTTAGCATATGGCGGGTTAATCGCTTCACGTACGGGTGTAAAATCGTTGGAAGATGCAATGCTGAATATAGAGGTTATTAAACAGTTAAAGGAAAAATATCCAGAAAAACCGTTATACGTCTATGATACGATCCAACGATTAGCCGTTACAGCCATTAGTGATGAGTATCTGCAGTATTACAGTCAAATCCAGAGTTGGGCTATTCTATATGATCAAGTTCATAATTTAGGGATGGAAGAACATCGGGAAGATTTGGAAGAATTAGAGCGAATTATACCAGCCGAAGTGCTAGAAGATTATAAAGCGGCAAGAGCTCGAAATCATGAAGTGAATAAAACATTAATAGATTGGGTGGATGAAGGGCATATTGATTATCTCATTTTAGCCCAAGATGATGCTGCACCACATGGTCTTCACCGCGCTGAACGAGAGGTATTAGTTGAAAAAGCGGAATCCCTTCATGTAAACGACCAAGTGTCTGTGTTTCCGGGTGCTGATGAAGTTGATGTCGTTCTTGTATCAAGATTTGTAACGAACTTGTTCAACACATCATCCAAAATCCATATTACGTATGGTGGTGTACATGGAAGTGAATGGATAGCTCCTTACGAAGATACAACGTTTGATATTAATGTTGAGAAACATATTCTTGCAGCTGGTAGTGTTATAACTAATAATCCATCAGAAGCTGATATACACTTAGTACTTAATACGCCACAGAAAGATCATGACCGCCAAGCCGAGATCGACAAGTTAATCGGAAAGATTCAATCCCTTATTGATGAAGGGAAGAAAGTTGCTATCGGTGATGTTCGCCTGGTGAATCGTGCTGATGGTCCATTTGTTACCCGACTCGCTGAACAAATAGACTTAACAAAAGTTCATGCGTATAGCGGTTGGAATACAGCCGGGAATGCCCTCGGCATTACATTAGGTCACGCAATAGCTAGGGATTCCTTCGTAACACAAGAGGCTGGTTTTGGGGTTCCACTGTATGAAAAGACAGCAAAAGCCCATTATGAGTTTTTATTGCACCGTTTCGCTAAGGACCAAGGATATAAAAACGTCGTTCATAGTGCCGCTAATGCATATGCAGCATCACTTGGGGCAAGTCCTTGGAATTTAGGTACTTATTATGATGTAGTAAATGACTTCGTGATCGAAAACTTAACTGCTGAAACAGAAAAGTGGTATAATCATTTCGATGGAAAACAAGTTTACATTGGAACTAGAGGGGAAAAAGACTTCTATCGTACAATTGACAGGCTTGTGGATGTTCACGTCCAACTACCTTGGCCAAGGACATTTGAGGCAGAATTAGAACCAACATTACATTTAAAATAATAAAAAAACACTTGTTGTCTCCTTGAACTGATCTACGAGTTTGAGACAACAGAAAAAAACACCTAGGCTACCTGTTCCCCAAATTCAAGTGGGGACAGGTAGTTTAATTTTGCCTGAAGTCGTATTTGATTGTAATAATAGATGAAATTCTTTACTTTTTCCACTACAATAGGATTTGTAAGAAACTCTCGTGGCTGAGAGTAGAATTCTTCTGACTTTATGGTTGAGTGGAAGGATTCAATGACGGCGTTATCCAAGCAGTTGCCTTTCCGAGACATGCTTGTGATAATGCCTTTTTCTTTAGCTAAATTTTGAAAAGCGTAAGATGTGTATTGGGATCCCTGATCACTATGTAAAATAACACCTTCGGCGTTACGGTTTGCAACAGCGTCTCTTAAAGTATCCAATACTAGAGTTACATCCTGATTCAAGCTAATACGGTAAGCAATAATCTCATTATTGTACAAATCCATAATACTAGATAGATACATCATGGATTGTCCGAATGGAAGATACGTTATATCTGTTACCCATTTTTCGTTAGGCTTAGCTGCCTTAAAATTACGCTCCAAACGATTTGGAACGACAATCTGACTTTCTCCTGCCAGTTTTACTTTTCTCTTTGGCTTAACTCTACATTGCCATTTGTACTTCTGCATAATCTTTTGTACCGTATTACGATTAACCTTCACATTATAATCTCTTTTAAGCCAGGCTCTTACCGTCCGATAACCTATACGGAACTGATGCCTTTCACAAATTTCTTTAATTTGCAGCTTCAACTCACTTGGTTTACGAACTCCTCGTTTCCGCCAGCGGTAATAAGTAGCACGGGGGACCCCAATGCAACTGCAAATCGTAGAAATCGTATATTTTTCTTTTAGATCCTCTACAAGCTCTAAAACAATCTCTGGTACCAACTCCTTTCGATTTCCTTGTACTTTTTTAAGATTTCTAGATGAATGTGTAAAGATTGATTCTCTTTCTTTAAAAGTTCAACTTCTGTTAGTCCGTCAGGACCTTTTCCAAAACTATATTGTTTACCAATAGGCTGAGAAAACCGGAACATTTCTCCTTTTCTATACCACATCAACCATATCCTGATGAGAGTCATTTATTATACCTAACTCCTCCATAATTTCACGATTGGAGTATTGTCCAGACATTTTCATTTCAATAGCTTTCATTTTTGTTTCATATGAGTAATAATTCTTAGTTCTCCCCATAAGAAAAACACCTCCTGTAAGTCAAATAATAATTACGACTTAAGGGGTGTGTTTTCCTTTGTCTCATTTAAATAGGTCTCTTCATCCTGACAACAAGTGTTTTTTAGTTTGCAAATGGCGTACCGTAACATGATTGTACAGTGAGAGAATGAACTAAGTTGAATGATTTTATTCTTATGATTCGTTCATTAAACAGTGGTACATATTGAATGTTTCTTATTGATAGGACCAATTACCTTATTTTTAATAAATCCTATTTCTATATAAACATGTGTCGAACATAGCCGATATGTGAAGTATATAAAGTGAGTAACATTAATTTAGGAGTGTAATCATGTTTAAGCTTACTAATCTATTGAAAAGATTATGGGAACACCGAATTGAAGAAAAAAAAGTAATTCCATATATAAAAAAAGAGCACACGGAAAAGATGGCCGGTAGTCAAGAGGAAATAGATGAATTCAAAATCGATATTCAAATGTCCAGGGGTTCTAAGAATTATAAAGTGTTACATGATTTATTAATTGAAAATCCTGAATCGAGTACTGGATATTCTCATATTGATCATGTTGTCATTACTCCCTATGGCATATTTGTGATTGAAACGAGATATGAACAAGGCATAATATATGGGTCCAGAGAATGTAAATTTTGGCTCATTAACGGAAACGTTAAGATGGTGAACCCCTTATTTCAAAATGATGGTATTATCAATGCCTTAAAGAACTGCATGGAACATAAATACGGAGAAAAAATTGTCTCCTTAGTATCTTTTTCTAAGCAGTGCACGTTAAAGGTAGATATGAATTTACGTAATGTTAAAGCTGATGAATGTGTAATGTATGATGTAAATGTAAACGAATCGATTCAACGGAAAATATCGTATGAACAAATGCTTCATAAAGCACCTAAGCTAACGGAGTATGAAATAGCCTATTTATATCATCGTTTTAAGGAAGCGAATATTACGAAAACTGTAATGAACGAACAGATTCATGAACGTTTAAAACATAAAACAAGTTAACAAGTAAAAATATAGTCAAACGGTACGTATGCTGATAGCATGTATGAAACGTGGCTATGTGGGACATGTCTGTTTTTGTCTATTATAGGACTGATGTAAGTGGTATATAGTGGGAGAAAAATAGTTACCATGAAATGTAATTAGTGACTTTTTACATGTTCCGAATATAGCATTTATAATTGGTCATGTATTAAATATAAGGAATTGGGAGAAAAGTATCGACGTATTTGACGAGTGTCACGAAGCACTACAACGGTATACATCGTATTAATGGTTCCTCTTATAGGAAATATAGCCCTCGTGTTTCTACTACTTCTCGTCCTTTCTCATTACGACAATCCTAATAATATTTACCATGAATTTTGCGGAACGTTGTCCGAATTTCTTTAGAAAAGATAGTTCCTTCCCCTCATTAATCTATTTTTGTAATTCGTTACGCTAGAATTGAATCTATTTTAGGGAGGAATTACATGAAAAAATCGATTTTATCTTTAACATTGTCAGGCGCGATGGTATTAGGTTCATTTAGTGTTACAGGACTGCCGGCTCAAGCGGTAGGGGAAGGACCAAACTACAACGGCAACGAATCTATTCGAACGGATAGTCTTACTACGTATGAAGAGATGGTAACATTTCTACAGAAGCAAGATGAAAAACAATCACAAATGGAGCTTGAAGTGATTGGGCAAACCGTGAAAGACCGTGATCTTTACCTCGTTAAGTACATTTCAAATCCTGATAATCCTACAATTTTATTTTTAACCCAACAACATGGAAACGAACAGTTATCCACTGAAGGAGCGTTAGAATTTGTAAAGCATTTGGGTACGAGCAAAACTAAGAATGTACTGGATAACGTAAATGTTCTTATTTTACCAATGATGAATCCTGACGGTGCGATGGGGGATGTTAACTTCTCCTTAGACGATTATGTGGCAGATGGAGATCGGAATTTCACTCGTTATAACGCGAATGAATTTGATTTAAACCGTGAACATGATAAGCCAACACTGCTAATGCAGCCTGAGGCAAAAGCGCTCCATGAAAATGTATTAGAGAGTTATGACATTGATTATTTAATTGATCTTCACCATCAAGGTACACAAAGTGAGCGAGAAGGGAAGCTAGTTTCTGGTTCTATTTTATACCCAACGAACGAATTGGTGGATCCGGAAGTGGTAGAAAAATCAAAAAGGTTAGGCTCTGTTGTGTTTGATGCTGTGGAATCGAAAGGTTGGGGACACCTAGGAAAATATCGTGGTGGGAATACCCCTAATATTGGTAGAAACGGAATTGCTTTACGTTACGATGTAGCAACTTTACTATTTGAAATGCGTGGTATGGCTGACCACTACTATGAACCATATGTGTTAGGACAGAAGAGTCAAGGATACTTAATTAAACAAGCGGTAGTGACATTGGATGCTGCAGTACGTTCCATTGCCGACGGTTCAATTGAAACGGCTGATACAACATTTTGGGATGACTTAGAGTATCAAAGCTGGAGATCAGCTGGATCTGGAGAATAATCCTATAGAAGATGTGACAATTTTTGAAGTGTTTTTCACATGAGATTGTTCAATGAATGATTGGGCATGAGCTCGTTTTTTAACGGGTTCATGCCCTTTCATCTTTATCTATTTTAAAATTATATTAAACAAATTATTGATCCACAATGCTTTGTTAAAATTGAAAACTATGTGCTCATAATCCTATTTTCTGTCTATATAAAATTCTTTTATATCATTGTATAAAAGAATTCGATTTTATTTTTTTGAATATTTCGACTTATAATAGTATACAAGTATACAAAATAAAAAAGGATGAGGGATTAGATATGGAAAAATACCTTGCCTACATAAACGGTCAATGGTTAGGGAGTGAAAGCGGTGATACGATGCCATCGTATAATCCGTTTAATCAAGAAGTATGGGCTGAGATTCCGAAAATGTCGAAAAATGATGTCGACACGGCAATTGAAGCAGCTAGTAAGGCATTTAGTGAATGGAAATCCTTAAATGGATTAGAACGATCTAAATTAATGTTTCGTTTAGCTGATTTAATTGAAGAAAATGCAGACAAATTAGCGTTAGTCGAATCTACTGACAATGGGAAAGTAATACGAGAGACAAAAAACCAAGTGCGATTTTCTGCCAGAAACTATCGTTATTTTGCTGGATATGCAGATAAACTACTTGGGAATACAATACCAGTTGATAATAAAAATTTACTGGATTTCACAACGCAGGAGCCGTTAGGAGTTTGTGTATTAATCACAGCATGGAATTCTCCATTACCGCTGTTGGCAAATAAACTTGCTCCAGCATTAGCTACAGGGAACACTGTTGTCATAAAGCCGTCAGAACAGGCGTCTATATCAACATTGGAATTTGCCAGACTGGTAGATTTAGCCGGATTCCCACCTGGTGTAGTAAATGTAGTGACAGGAGATGGATCGACAGGCGGTAGCTTAGTGGAACATCCGAAAGTGGCAAAAGTTAGTTTTACCGGTGGGGTTTCAACAGCAAAAGTAATTTCAAGAGCTGTAAGTGACCAGTTAATCCCTACTACTTTAGAGCTCGGTGGAAAATCGCCGAATATTATATTTGATGATGCTTCGTTAGACGAAGCGATTGTAGGTGCAATGGCAGGTATTTTTGGGGCAGCAGGACAAACTTGTATAGCCGGATCGAGACTATTAGTCCACCGTGATGTTTTAGATAAAGTGGTAACCGCTTTAGTTGACAGAACAGAAAAGATTAAATTAGGTAATCCTCTTGAGGAAAGTACTGAAATGGGCCCTGTTGCCAATGAACAGCAATTAAATAAAATTAAAGGGATGATAAAACAGGCGATTGATGAAGGGGCGGAATTATTAACAGGAGGACTTGAAGATCCGGTCGTAGATAGTGATGGATACTTTGTAAAACCGACGATCTTTTATACAGAAGACCCTGCTTCACTGACGATTGCAAATGAAGAGGTTTTTGGACCGGTTTTAGTCATCATTCCATTTCAAGATGAAATGGAAGCGATTTCAATTGCGAATGATTCCGACTATGGCTTAGCAGCCGGTATTTGGACTAGAGATATTAAAAAAGCGCATCGTGTTGCTTCCAAAATAGAGGCCGGAAACATATGGATTAACACATACCGAACGTCCCAAGTAGGAGCACCATTTGGTGGAATCAAATTTAGTGGTCACGGTAGAGAAAGAAGTTGGCATGCTTTGTACGACTTTACGTATACAAAAAATATTATGGTGAACTTATCTGATGATAAACGGGATCCATTCTCGATGCAAACGAAATAAAAAAGGGGGGGGAATGATGACAAGCTGGAAACATGATGTGGATCAATGGCCTGGTAGTTTACCAACTCTAGAAGTTAATCGAGATAGGGCTGCTTTATTACTAATTGACATGCAAAATTATTATATACATGAAACAGGGTTATTCCGAAAAATTTTAAAAGAGCAATTTCCAGGCATGGAACGTTATTTTATGCGTAACATTGTTGAAAATGTAATTCCCGCGCAAAAAAGGTTACTTACCTATTTTAGGGATGAAAATCTACCAATTTTTCATGTGCGAGTAGGTCCATTACTACCGAATGGGAAAGATCAGTTTAAAAGGCGGGCACTTCGGGATGCGAGAAGAAGTGGAATGGTAGGAGAAGAACAAGCACTCGTGAAAGGCAATTTTCAACATAGTGTCATAGATGAATTAGCTCCGCTGGAAAACGAGTTTGTTCTCGATAAAAACTCCTCAGGAGCTTTTAACTCTACTGCGATAGATCAATTGCTTCGAAATGTTGGTGCCGAGTTCTTAGTAATTGGTGGCATTTTAACCAATAATTGTGTAGAAACAACTGCTAGAGATGCTGCTGATAGAGGGTACAATGTTGCGTTAGTAGAAGATGGTTGTGCTACTTTAAATGAAGAAACACAATTTGCTACTTACAAAACGTTTGCTAGAACTTATGGCAAAGTAGCTCAATCTAACGAAATAATTACCAACTTAGAAAAGTCAGCGGAAAATATATTTTATTGGTAACAATTAAACTGAATTATATAAAGGGGAGAAAAAAATGAATAGAAAGAAAGTTATGCAATTTATTTCTGTTATCGCTCTAATGTTGTTATTAGCTGCTTGTGGAAACTCTGAAACGTCAGGTAATAACTCTTCATCAGCTAACTTGTCAATGTCACTTGGTGGAACATCTGGTACTTTTTATATTCAAGGTTCATCTCTAGCTGAATATGTGAACGAAAATTCCGATAGTTTAAGAGTTATTCCGTCTACTTCAGGTGGTTCTGTTGAAAATACTAGACTAGTTGGATCAGGAGAAGCACAAATTGGTATGTCATTCTCTGGTGATTTATATAATGCATGGCAAGGTGAGGATCCATATGAAAACGAACTAAAAGATTTTTATGAATTAGGTCCTGCACAACAGATTAGTGGCTGGAACTTTATCGTCTTAGCCGACTCAGGAGTCGATACGTTAGAGGATTTAGTTGGAAAAACGTTTTCCCCTGGAGCACCTGGTTCTGGATCTGCGGCGGGTGCCGATTTACTCCTTAAAGAAGCAGGTTTAAGTGATGACATTAAAACGGTATATAATGCTTGGGGTGAGTTGCCTGGAATGTTGAAGAATGGTGATATTCAAGGATTTAACCGTACTGGTGGTGTACCAATCCCTGTAGCACAGGAAATTGACGTGACACATCCAATGAAGATTTTAGATTTAAAACCATACATGGATCAAACGAACTTTTTAGAGAAATACCCTTACTTTACAGAGTTTGTAATACCAGCAGGGTCTTATGAAGGGCAAGATAGTGAAGCAGTAACATTCGGTATGGATGTTAAGTGGGTCATTCATAAAGATGTGCCAGATGATGCTGTCCGGGAATTTTTAGAACTTTCATATACTGAAGAAGCTTCCAGTCATTTAGATAATGTATATCCTCAACATAATCACCGTGCGGAATCTATACAACCAGTCATTCCATTACACCCAGTCGCGGAAGAATTTTGGACTGAAAAAGGATTGGATCTTGCAGACCCACTACTAAGTAAGTAATAGATTAAGAGGAAATTTAGGGTAACTACTGTACTCCTAAATTTCCTTTTTAAAAGAAAGGAGGGCTTGTTTCAATGAAAAAACTATTCGTCTGGTTTATGAAACTAAGCATGATGTCAAAGCAAAGGACATTACATCAACCATACAAGGCAATCTTTAGTCTGATTTGTATTGTTTTTGCCTTGTTCTATCTATATTTAGCAGGCCCGCCATTTTTAGGGAATCCAGGTACTGGGTTAAGACGCGGCTTATTTATGTTACTCGTGTTAACGATGGTATTTATGCTTTACCCTGCCACAAAAAAGTCCATTAAACAAAGACCAACCTTGTGGGATGGATTTTTAATTATCTTAACTTTTGTATCATTCGGATACTGGATTATTTATTATAACGATCTTGTAATGAGAACTGGTGTAGCAACTACTTCTGATTCCATTATGGGGGCCTTAGCCATTATCCTATCTTTTGAAGCTACGAGAAGGGTGATGGGCTGGCTTCTCCCGATATTAGCTGCAGTTTTCTTGCTTTATGGAAACCTAGGGCAGAAGATGCCTCACCTGTTATCCCACAGTGGGTATTCTTGGGAACGATTGGCAGCCGAAATGTTTACCCAAAATGCCATTTTCGGAATTGTATTGGAAACTACGGCTAGTTACGTAGTATTATTCGTAGTCTTTGGAGCTCTGTTGAATAATTTAGGTGCTGGTGAATTCTTTGTTCGTTTTCCGTATGCATTAACCGCAGGATTTCGAGGGGGACCCGCCAAATCGGCTGTAGTAGCAAGTGGAATGTTAGGGATGATCTCAGGTAGTGCTACTGCGAATACAGTTGCTTCCGGCACTTTTACTATTCCATTGATGAAGAAAGCCGGCTACCGCGCCCACGTTGCAGGAGCGATTGAGCCATCTGCTTCAACAGGTGGTATGTTTATGCCACCGATAATGGGTGCTGCTGTATTTATCATGGCCGAGATGATTAGTGTCCCTTATGTTGAAATTATGATTGCATCAATTGTACCAGCAATATTATATTTTTTCTCTGTCGCCATGATGGCGCATTTTGAGGCGCTTCGTGAAGATATAAAAGTTGTGCCAAAAAGTGAACGGGACAATCCATGGAAATTATTAAAAGAAGGCTGGTACTATTTAACGCCAATCTTTCTAGTTATCTATCTAATGTTAACTGGTATGACACCCGCTAGATCAGTTTTTTGGACAATTATTGTGTTAATGGTGATTGCGATTATAGCAAGACTTATACAAAAAGAAAAAGCAGAGAGCAGTATATCCATCTTTAAAAGGACTGGAAAGGATATTATTGACGGTCTTGAGGAAGGATCTAATAACTCCCTTGTTATCGGGGCGGTTGTCGGTACTGTTGGTGTTATTTTAGGAATCGTTTTCTTAACGGGCCTAGGTTTTATTTTTACGACTTCTATTATGGAACTTACTTATGGTTATGTCGCGTTAGGTGTATTGTTTGCATTTATTGCTTCCTATATTTTAGGTATGGGAATGACTGTTACGTCAGCTTACATCCTAATGGCGGTACTAGTCGCTCCCGCTATACAAGCGATGGGCGTTTCTGCATTAGCCGCTCACTTATTAGTATTTTGGTATAGTCAAACATCAAATATTTCGCCACCGGTTTCTATGGCTGCATTTGCAGGGTCAGCCATTGCGAAATCAGATCCAATTAAAACTGGTTTCACGGCACTAAAGTATTCCATTTTCTTGTTAATTATCCCTTTACTTTTCGTTTATAGCCCGATACTAATGCCTGATGGACTAACAGCTAATGCTATTCAAACCATCATTACAGCATTCATTGCCGTCATCCCGATGGCTTCCGCATTATCCGGTTTCTTGGCGCGCAAGACGAATATAGTAGAACGTTTATTACTTTTCATAAGTGCTGTTATGCTAATCATTCCGAAGCTGTATATCGCCATTATAGGTCTTGTACTCTTTATCCTGATCTATATAACGCAAAAAATAAAAATCCAGAAAAAAGTTGCAACAACACCAACTATGATGGACTAATCTAACTTGGAAGGGAAGATATTATGAGTGATGTAAAACTATTAGATATCCCTATGGAGAAATATGAAGATGCTATCGTAACACTTTTAACAAAATGTGATGTACCTTACACAGATGCGAAAATAGCGGTGAAATCATTTGCCGACGCTGACCAGACAGGTGTATATACTCATGGTATATTCCGTTTACCTCATTATTTAAATCAATTAAAGAATCAAGATATAAATCCAAAACCGACATTTACATGGCTGGGGGAAGGTCGGCTCATTTATAAAATGGACGCGGATCATGCTTTAGGGAGTGTCGCTGCCCATTATGCTATGGAAAAGGCAATTAGTCTCGCAAAGGAGAAGGGGACGGGTGTCGTAACTGTCCGAAAAAGCAACCATTTTGGAACAGCTGCATTTTATTCAGAGTTAGCTTCTAAACAGGGAATGATTAGTATTGTTCTATCTACAAGTTCAAAATCTATTGCACCAACAGGCAGTAAAACTCCGTTACTAGGAAATAACCCCTGGTCTGTGTCATTACCAACTTTTGATGGTCCACCAATTACACTAGATATGGCAAATAGTGTTGTTGCTAGAGGTAAGATTAGGGTGGCTGCGTCAAAAGGCGAAAAAATTCCGTACGGGTGGGCTCTTGATTCAAATGGAAAGCCAACGAATGACCCTGTTGAAGCGATAAAAGGAATTGTTCTACCGGTAGGTGAACATAAGGGTTACGGCATTTCATTATTGATTGAAATTATTGCTGGTATATTAGCAGGTGCAGCATTTGGGGAAAACAAAGTCGACTTAGATGAGGACGGGAAACGAGATGTAGGCCACTTGATGTTTGCGATGCCAATTGAACATTGGCTACCTATAGAACAGTATAAACACCACCTAGATGAATTGATTAAGTCGATTAAAAATGCTGAAAAAATTGACGGGATTGATGAAATATATCTGCCAGGTGAAATTGAAGCATTAAAGAGAGAAGAGCAAAGTAATCAGTTTGTCCGGATTCCGCAAAGGACATGGGAAATGATACGTACTCATTTGGAGGCAGAGGCAAACATTAAAAAGTAATATAAAACTTATGAAATGTGCCGTTATTGTTTTCCAGTAACTAAAGTAGGAGGAATAAAACCAGTGCGCTCCACTTATACAAAGGGGATAATTTTTGGGTCTTCCATTGTAATTTTCTTGTTATTATTCCTTCTAACCAATAATTTATCTCTACCTATTAGTCTATCAATATCTTTAATCGTCGCAAGTATTCCTTTATGGATATTTGAACCTATTCCGTATGCACAAACAGCCTTGTTATTATTAATGTTATTTATGTTATTTGATATCGTTGAAGCTGAAGTAATACTAAGTGGATTTTCAAGCTTAGCACTCTTTTTAGTAATGGCGGGATTAATGATAGGTAAGGCTGTTAATGAAACGAATCTAGGGAAACGACTAGCTTTATGGTTCTTACTTCGTTTAATGGGCTTACGGAATGGTGTGTTAATCGGTATTATCATTATACAACAAGTTTTATCTCTATTCGTCCCTGCTCCTAGCATTCGGACGGCCCTTTTATTACCAATCGTTGAGAATTTACTTGAAGGTTTACCTCGTGGTTCTTCTGGTGTGAAAAAACAAGTGATGTTAGGTCTGGCGTATGCGGGTAACGTAAGTACGATATGTTTTTTACCTTCTGGGATTATTAATGTGATTGCAGTAGAATTTATTAATCAATATACTTCTTACACCATTTCTTATGTTATGTGGTTTCTTCTCATGATGCCAATTTGGCTACTCATGTTACCCCTTATCTACTTCACGATTACGAAGGTTGTACATGTTGAATACTATCCAAAAAAGTTTATACAAGTACAGATAAATCGTTTGAAAGAAGAAGTTCCACCGATTAATAACGAGGAAAAAAAAGCGATTATCATTTTATTCTCGGTTGTCTTATTATGGGGAACCGAATCGCTTCACGGAATCCACCCAGCTTTCTCAGCTTTGCTTGGTGTATTATTCTTCTCTCTTCCAAGAGTTGGAATTATTAAGTGGGATAAAATCGTAAAGATTAATATGAGTCTATTTTTTATCGTAGGTGCTACTTTCTCCATTGGGAATATATTAAATCAAAATGGAACAGCCGACTATGTTGCCGATCTATTGTTACAGTCAGGTTTGGTGAACATTGCAGATCATGATGTGCTCTTCCTGTTATTCATGATCATTATTGTTCATTTCTATCACATTATTATTACAAACATTGGGACAGCAGCCATTACTTTAATACCAATTACTTTAAGTATGTCAAGTTCACTTGGGGTAAATCCGGTTTATATCGTTTTAATCACAAGTGTAACCTTAGTGTTTGGCTTCATTTTTGTCATTGGTACTTTGCCAAATATTTTAGTACAAGACACGAGGGTAGTTCATCAAAGGGACTTTATCGTACCTGGAACGATATTAACAATTTTTTCTGTTGGTTTAACACTGGTGATTGCACTATACTGGTGGCCAATCTTTATATAATTAATTTGAAAGGGTGAAAATTGATGGGAGAAAATCAATTTGAATTTATTGCAACTACATGTGTATCAGATGCGTTAAAAGGACTTCATCATTTAGACAATGCTATTAAGCCTGTATCGGATGATTTGTCGGTAATTGGAAGAGCATATACTGTTAACTTGCAAGCGGGAGACAACTTGTTACTCTTAAAGGGCATTAAAGAGGCCCGAAAAGGGGATGTTCTCGTTGTTGATGCAAAAGGATACACAAATATGGCATCGGCAGGGGATTTCGTTATGGGCTTAGCTCAAACATTAGGGCTAGCTGGTGTAGTCATAGACGGTGTAATACGTGATATTAAAGGGATAAGGGAACTGAATTTTCCTGTCTTTTGTAAAGGATCTACAACAGCAGCCAGTCATAAGTACGGGAAAGGCGAGATTAATGTACCCGTATCTTGTGGAGGTACTGTAATAAAACCAGGGGATACTATTATAGGTGATGCCGATGGTGTTGTCTGTATACCGAAAGGGAAGGAAGAGGAAGTGCTGGAGGCAGCCAGGAATAAGGAACAGAAAGATATCGAACGTGAAAATAAAGTATTGGTGAACGAAGAAACTGCCCGTACATATTTAGAGGATCTTTTTTCTGAAAAATAAGAGTAATAACAGAGACAGATTCATTCTAGTTGGCAGCTTCTAATTCACCATACCAATTCTGTGACCTGGAAAAAAGAAAAAACATATTGTTGCCGGTTCCCGTTATTCAGAATTTACAATTTTTACTGAACCGGTAACAACAACCAGGAAACGGGGGGATAGAAGTCTACTATTCTCTAATATGATAAAAATCCCGTATAAAGTTTACGAATGCGGATACAACGTTAAGGTCAAGGAACTCCTTGCGATATAGCATAGATGTTTTACGTAAAACCTTTTGATTATTATAAGTTAAGTCAAATGTATGTAATTGGTCTTCGTCTTTTAAACTTATGCTCGGGAATATTCCGTACCCTAATCCTTTTTTTACCAGCTCTTTGCATGTTTCAATTCTATCTACTTCCATTGATACTCTTGGTCGAACATTAAATGTATGCTGCCACCACCCGTCAAAAGTTTGTTTTAAACCAGCATCGGTTTGATATCTAATTAAATTTAAGTTTGGCAACTCACTTAAATCAATCTCTTCCTTGGATGCTATCGAAATGGGTTCTCTATTTAACGTTAGTTGCGCATCTGACCAATTATGCTCCCCACGTAAGATGGCAATTTGAACATCTTCACCTTGGAGTAATTGTAATACATTTGAACTCCAACCTGTTGTTAAGTTAATTTCAACATTTGGGTATTTCGAGATAAAACCTTCAAGTAAAACGGGTAATTGGTATAGAGCAAAATTACTCGAAATCCCAAGCCGTAACGTACCTTGAACATCTTCTTTTAAGTTTTCAATATTGTCTTTTGTTTTGTGTAACTCTTTTAACATTTTCCTTGCATATTGAACTAAATATTCACCTTCATTCGTAAAGTGGACCCCTTTGCTTCCTCTGTAAATAATTTTTGTGTTAAATTCTTTTTCAATTTGCTTTATTCGATAAGTTAAAGCAGGCTGTGAGATATATAATTTTTGTGCGGTTTTCGTTATAGTGCCTTCTTCGTATAGTTGTAGTAAAAGCTCCCAATCTTTTTCAATCATATAGCAACTCCTTTTTTTGTTGTTTATAGAGAGGGTAATGAAAATGGATACATTATTATTTTTAGCGATTGCGTTCGTTGGTGGTTCGTTAGGGTCAAAACTGAAAATCCCAGCCGGCGCTTTAATGGGATCGATGATTTTAATAGGGACATGGCAGTGCATCGGTTACTTTGAGCCGTTAGAGGTACATTCGATGATTAAGTGGATTGGCCAAAGCATTCTTGGGGTCACATTAGCGCTGATGTTTAAGAAGAATACTATGAAATTAAGTAAATATATTACTATATTCATTGTTTTATTTGGATTTTTAACGATTGTATATTCGGCTCTCATTGCGTGGTTCATGACACTGATAACAAATTTAAATTTTATAAATGCTTACTTAGCTGTTATCCCTGGTGGTTTTGCGGAGATGTTAATTCTGACAGACACAATTGGTGGTAATGTCTCAGGTGTAGCTCTGTTCCATTTTATTCGGTTGATGTTATTACTTCTTACGATTCCATATATACTCAAATGGCTGAATGCAAAACAAAATTAAAAGTAGGTAGTGAATTTTCTTGAACATTGTACAAATCATTTTTTTAGCAATATTAGGTTCTTTGATAGGGTACTATCTTCAAATACCAATTGGGGTTCTTGTTGGTAGTTTTGTGTTTGTTTTAATTGCTCAATTAGCTTGGTTACATATGAACCCACTTCCAAAAAAAGTCCGGTTTTATGCACAAGTGCTGATTGGTGGTGTAGCAGGTTTAAATATTAATCGTGACATATTGGTACAGTTCAAAGATTTAATAATACCGAGCATTCTATCCGTAATACTACACATTTTGTTTTCCATCGGGATGGCGTATATTCTGATAAAGTTTTTACGTACTGATAGAGTGACAGCGATTACATCCATAATTCCAGCTGGTATGAGTGAAATTATCTTTATTGCAAAAGAATTGGAAACGGATGTCCAACTCGTCATTATCACGCATTTGTATAGAGTGATGATGATTATTACCTTAATTCCTTTATTAATGAAATTTCTTTTATAACATAAAAGTTATTTATAGCTAATGATAAAATTTCAATATTTCACTTATGCTATTTTCTATTTTAATATATTTATAGGTGTTTGAATAGTTGGAAAATACAAAAAATGAGGTGGGAATTTTGGCAAACAAAAATGAATTGAATTATGACGTAGTTGTAGTCGGGGCTGGAAATGCTGCTTTATGTGCTGCTATAGCAGCACGGGAAAACAATGCAAAAGTTCTCGTACTAGAAAAAGGCCCTAAGAAAAAAAGAGGGGGCAATTCATTCTTTACTGATGGTGCTATTCGCTTTGCTTTCAATGGTTTAGAAGATCTAAGGAGAGTAATTCCTTCAATAACAGATGAAGAAGCTGATAAGATTGTGATGCCTCCTTATACGAAAGAGAAATATTACGCCGATTTAATGGAAGCAACAGGTAACCAGTCAGATCAAGAATTAGCCAGCCATTTAGTTAACGAATCGTATGAAACCATTAAATGGATGCACTCACATAACATCATTTTTGAACTTATATATGATAATCAATCTTTTTTAAAAGATGGTAAATATCACTTTTGGGGTGGCTTACCTGTTAAGACAAAAGATAGAGGGGTTGGCCTAATTAAACAGTTAAATGAACGAGCTGAAGAATTAGGTATTGATGTGTGGTATGAATCACCTGCCGTTCAATTAATTAAAGATGACGACCAAATTTCTTCTGTTGTAGTGAATAAACAGGGTGAAAACGTGACGGTCAATACGAAAAGTGTAGTTTTAGCATGTGGAAGTTTTGAAGCAAATAAAAAACTTCGTGTAAAAAACCTAGGTGAAGAATGGGGAAATGCAATCGTCCGTGGGACTGAATTTAATACGGGAGATGGCTTATCAATTGCATTTGAAGTAGGTGCACAACCGTTTGGAGATTGGGGCGGCGGGCATGCAATTGGTACTGATGCTAATGCTCCGAAAGTTGGGGATTTTACGAAGCCAGGTGATATTTTCAAAAAGCATTCTTATCCTCTAGGTATTATGATCAATAAAGATGGATACCGCTTTGTGGATGAAGGGGCAGACTTTAGAAATTATACCTATGCAAAATATGGTCGAGAAGTACTAAAACAACCGGATAGTATCGCGTATCAAATTTACGACCAACAAGTTCGACCGATGTTACGTGATGAGTATGACCGAGAAGAGGCGACAGTATTTACAGCCAATACTATTGAAGAGTTAGCGGATCAATTAGATGTAAACAGAGAACAGTTTATCGAAACGATTAAAGCATATAATAACGCTGTTCAAGACGGAGAATATAAACCGGCAGAAAAAGATGGGAAAAAGACAGCGGGAATTACACCACCAAAGTCGAATTGGGCATTAAAAATTGAGAAACCACCATTTTATGCTTTCCCCGTTACATGTGGCATGACATTCAGTTTCGGTGGAGTTCGGGCAAACGGTAAGGCAGAAGTCCTGAATAAGGATGATGAGCCAATTAAAGGCCTGTATGCAGCTGGAGAGATGATTGGAGGTATCTTTTACAAAAACTATCCTGGTGGAAGTGGGTTAATGTCAGGTGCAGTTTTTGGAAAGACTGCAGGGACTTCAGCGGCAAAATACGTTCAAGAGACTTCTGTTAAAAACGGATAAGACATAGGAAATTATACAAATTTCATAATCGGCTATCAATGAGAAAAGTCATGTTCATGACGTATATATGTAGTTTCATTGAAAATAAAAACTACATGATATACGTCTTTTTTATTGTTATTTTGGCAGAATATTAATCTGGCGAACGAACGTAAAAGTTAAATCATGTATATGTAGTTATCGGATAAATTGTACTTATATGCTATCATATAGTTAAAATTTACCTTTATTAGGAGATGATGACTATGTCGGTTTATAAATCATCAAAGCAAAGTACCAAGGATTTAGCCATTACCGTATATAATTCCTATTTTGCTGTTGTAAAAGAAAAACGGGATTTTCGTGATTATAGACAACAAGAAGAGATTCATTATATGGACGTATCAGAAAAAATTGAAATAGATTCCCTTATTGTAAAAGGATTACACATACGTGAAGTTAACTATGATCATGATTTAGTAGATAAGCATAAGCTATTAAAAAAATACCTCGATCACACTGTCTATATACGCACTGATGAAAACGAAAAAGTACCTTGTCGTCTTTTAAGTGTTAGTAGTGGCATTATATTAGAAAATGAAGAGACGAAAGAAATTTTAGTTGACCCTGAAGAAGAAATCATTCTACCAAAACTACCAAACGGCCTCATCGTGCATCCCTCATTAATTTGCAAGGTACATCCCCATGACTTAACGGAAACGGAAGTTACGTATACAACAGGTGGCTTTCAATGGTATGCGAATTACGTTCTCTACTTGGAAGATGAACACTTACACTTATCTGGCTGGGTTTTAATAACAAATGAATCAGGCACAACATTTGAAGATGCAAGGTTGAAATTAATCGCTGGTAAAGTGAATAAAGAAACAACAGTGCATAGCTTTGGAGATGAAGTAATTTCTTACAATATGGACATCGATGCTGAACCCGATTTCGTAGAGCAAAGTTTTAATGACTATCATCTTTATACTTTAAATGGGATGACGACATTAAAAAACAATCAAGAAAAGCAAATTAATCTATTAAACGGACGAGATATTAAATATACAAAACATTATGAAGTGAAAGGTCGTAATGATGACGTTCATATCTTGTTACAATTTGAAAATCGAAAAGACAATCAGTTAGGCCTACCATTACCAAAAGGGAAAGTAAAAGTGTACAGTGAAGACGAAGATGATGGTAGCTTAGAGTTTATAGGGGAAGACCGAATCCAGCATACACCTAAAAACGAAACCATCAAATTGTATTTAGGGCAGGCATTTGACGTCATATGTGAAGGAAAACATGTTGATCGGAAGAGAAATGGTCATCTTGAGGTGTCTTCTTATGCATATAAAATACGGAACCATAAGGATCAAGACGTTGTTTTGAACATATACCACCCTATCTCTTATAAATTTATTGAAGTGTCCGAAACAACACATCCATTTCAAAAAATCAATGCACAGGAAGTACTGTTTGAAGTTGCTGTACCCGCCAATAGTGAAGAATTCGTCAAATTTTCATATGTGAAAGACCATAGCTTATCTATTAAACTACATAAATAAGGAGATTTTTGGAGGGTATATTAGGTACGTCTTTATTGATAATTCCTACAAAAGATTACAATTTTTCCGAAGACAGGTAAAGTTTTGCCAAAGGTGGAAACTCAGCAATTTGATAACAATGATTTTCCACAATATGATAAAGTTAGTGAAAAGAGATGCGACAACCGTAAGGAGGATTTTGGAATGGATTTACAATTAAAAGGAAAAAATGTCTTAATTACAGGTGGTTCAAAAGGCATTGGGAAAGGGATAGCAGAAGTCTTTGCAGCAGAGGGGGCAAATGTGGGAATTGCGGCACGTAATGAGGATACGCTTAAACAAACAAAAGAAGAATTAGGGGGAAAAGTAAGCATATATCCGGTGGATATCACTGACGAAACGGAACGAAAGCATTTGATGAAGTCATTTTTATATGATCACAGTACGATTGATGTTCTTGTGAATAATGCAGGAGGAAGCAATGGAAGTACAGTTGTTGAAACGGATATGAATTTGTTTCATGAAGCACTCGAACTAAACTACTTTTCAGCGGTCCATTTGAGTAAACTTGCTGTCGACAATATGAAAGAAGCAGGAAGTGGCTCTATCATTAATATTACGTCTATTTTCGGAAGAGAAAGTGGAGGACGGGCTACATATAATAATGCAAAGGCAGCACTGATAAGTTTTACAAAGTCCTTGGCTGATGAGGCAATCTCTTACGGCGTTCGAGTCAATAGTGTGGCACCGGGAAGCATTTTACATGAAACAGGAAATTGGAAAAAGCGCCTTGAAGAGAACCCAGAAAAAATAAATGCTTTTGTTCAAAATGAAATTCCAGCTGGACGCTTTGGGACGGTTGAAGAGGTGGCAAACGTTGTTACATTTTTAGCCTCAGAAAAGGCTTCATGGATTGTTGGGGTAAGTCTAAACGTAGATGGAGGACAGTCTAGAATGAATTTTTAACGAGGGGAAAGGTATATGGAAAGCTGAACACAAAATTTTTTCATTATTTTCATTATTTTGAGTTGACAGATTTCAAGTTCTAATTTATCCTTGTAAACAATAAAAATTTACAAACGTGATTGAAAACACTAAAGTTAAAAACTTCATAAATGAGTGATCTCTTATCAAGAGAGGTGGAGGGACTGGCCCGATGAAACCCGGCAACCGCCAATGTGATTTCGACGTTGGAAAGGTGCTAATTCCTGAGAAGACATTTGTCTTCTAGAGATAAGAGGAAGGACTAGATTATCCACCCCCTTCCTCGTGAAGGGGGTTTTTCATTTCACTGAAACTTTTCAATCCATAGAGGGGGGATGGAATGTCTGATTTATATGAGTCCAGTCAGTTAAGTATTGGTGAATTTATGTTAGAAAACGGTGAAGCACGAAATTGCACAATTGCTTACGAACGAGTTGGGAAGTGGCCGGCTTCACATGACCAGATTATTGTCATTTGTCATGCCTTAACTGGTAACCAATGGGCATATGGGGAACATCATGACGGTTGGTGGAGCGACTTTATTGGACCTGGGAAAATGATTGATACAAACAAGTATACCGTGTTTACGACAAACGTAATTGGCGGGTGTAATGGTACTGATGTAGAACAGGATACGTTAGGTTATCCGAATATAACGGTTAGAGATATGGTGCGAGCACAAAAACAGTTTTTAGCGAAGTTAGATATTGATCAAGTTTATGCCATTGTTGGGGGTTCCCTTGGGGGAATGCAAGTATGGGAATGGGCAGTTATGGACCCAACGTTTGCAGAAGTGTATGTCCCGCTTGCATCAACTCCTATCTTTTCGGATTATGCTCTCGCATATAATCACATAGCAGAACAAGCGATATTATCTCATCAAAATGAAACGGACTCTAACGGTAAAGGGTTAGAAATTGCTAGAATGATTGGAATGATTACTTATCGGTCACCACAGTTATTTAATAATCGTTTTGAACGCTCACAAGGGGAAGACGATCGGTATGAAGTTCAAAATTACTTAGATTACCAAGGGAATAAATTATTGCAACGATTTGATGAAAACAGTTATGTAACGTTACTTAGAGCGATGAATTCCCATGATATTACACGGGGTCGTGGAAGTTTAGGAGATGTTTTGGCGCGAATACAGGCACCTATTTTAACAGTCTCGTTTAGCCACGATTTGCTGTACCCGCCTAAGGCGATTCATGAAGCAGCGCGACAGTTAGAAAATGCAGGCATAGATGTCCGTTATCATTCTGTCGAAACGGATTTTGGTCATGATGGTTTTCTCGTCGAACCAGAAAAGTGGCAACACGTTGTAAAGGATTTTTTGCTAGCACAAGAAGAGAGGAA
Organism: Salirhabdus salicampi; assembly: GCF_024259515.1. Lineage (NCBI taxonomy): Bacteria > Bacillati > Bacillota > Bacilli > Caryophanales > Bacillaceae > Salirhabdus > Salirhabdus salicampi. The sequence goes on from NZ_JANBWE010000001.1 coordinate 703,552, forward strand.
CCAAGTTGATCAAAGTCGTGTGATTGGGGCCTGGAACGGACCATAAATTGTACTTAGAAAAACGGATGACTTCGGAGAATTCCTACGAAACGAACAACGTAAAGCCAACATTCTTATGCACCGAAAATTCAAATAAGGGAGAGAGGAAAATTTATGACTAAAAAAACGACTCAAGAGGAAGCGACAACCCAATACGCTTTTGAAACACAAGTATTGCATGGAGGGCAAGCACCAGACCCGACAACAGGTTCACGGGCAGTACCCATTTATCAAACAAGTTCTTACGTTTTTTCGAATACAGAACATGCAGCGGGGTTATTTTCTTTAGATGAAGCGGGGAATATTTATTCCCGTATTGGCAACCCAACTGTTGATGTATTAGAAAAACGTATTGCTTTACTCGAAAATGGTGTAGGTGCTTTAGCTACAGCAAGTGGGCAATCAGCCATCACATTATCCATTTTAAGTGTAGCGGAAAGTGGCGATGAGATTCTAGCTGCAACGAATTTATACGGGGGGACGTATAATTTATTCGCTCAAACTTTACCGCGTTATGGTGTGAAAGTGACATTTGTTGATCCAACGGATCCAAACAACTTTCGTGAAAAAATTACCGATAAAACGAAAGCAATTTATGCTGAAACAATCGGTAACCCAAGCTTACATGTGTTGGATATTGAAGCGGTGGCAGATGTTGCCCACGAAGCGGGTATTCCACTAATTGTAGATAACACATTCCCAACCCCTTACTTATGCCGTCCAATCGATCACGGTGCAGATATTGTTGTTCATTCAGGAACAAAATGGTTAGGTGGACACGGAACTTCTATTGCGGGCTTGATTATAGATGGTGGACGTTTTAATTGGGGAAATGGAAAGTTCTCTTCCTTTACAGAACCAGATCCAAGCTATAACGGGATTCGTTACTGGAACGACTTCGGTGGCTTAGCGTTTATTATGAAAGCTAGAGTTCAATTACTTCGGGACTTTGGGCCAAGTTTAAGCCCATTCAATGCATTTTTAATTTTACAAGGAATTGAAACATTACATGTACGGATGCGAGAACATTGTAGAAATGCACAACAATTGGCTAAACATTTACAGGCACACCCTGATGTGGATTGGGTAACCTATCCAGGTTTAGAAAACCATCCGTCCCATGAGCTTGCGAAACAGTACTTAGATGATGGTTATGGTGCTGTAGTTAACTTCGGCATTAAAGGTGGCCGAAAGGTAGGAGAGGCTATTATTAACAATATTTCTATTTGGTCCCACTTAGCTAATGTCGGTGATGCAAAATCACTTATAATTCACCCTGCAAGTACAACACATCAACAATTAACTGGTGACGAATTGATCGCGACAGGGGTAACTGAGGATCTCATTCGTTTATCAGTAGGAATTGAACATATCGATGATTTAACTACTGACTTGTTTAATGCGATTTCAAAAGCTACTGGTAATAAACGAGACGGTCAAAAGGTTGTCGTGAATGACGAAGGTGTCATTCGCCGTGTCTTAAAATCACCAACCATCAATGAAAATGGAGAAGAACGTCCGGTGAAAATTGCCGTTGTAGGTCTGTCAGGTAAACCAGCAAGACCGAGTTACCGTTTAGCTCGTAAAATGCAACGTTTAGGATATAAATTAATCCCAGTCAATCCCCGGGAAGAGGAGATTTTAGGAGAAAAAGTGTATCCAGATCTCATTTCTATTCCAGAACCTGTTGATATTATCCAAGTGTTCAGGAATCCAGAAGCTGCGATTGAAATTGCAAAAGAAGCGGGGGAGTTAGATCATAAAGGGATATTTTGGCTGCAAGAAGGTGTCATATCTGATGAAGCAGTAAAAATTGCTGCAGAACAAGGGTATGACGTCGTTCATAACCGCTGTACCTATAAAGAAACCCAACGTCTTCGAGGAACAATCGTTACTTACGTGTAACCATTGATTCCTGGTATATAAGCAATAAAATATCGATGATTCTCTTATCAAGAGAGGCGGAGGGACTGACCCAAAGAAGCCTCGGCAACCAGTATATTCAAATGCTAAGGTGCCAATTTCAGAGGAATGAAACATTCCGAAGATGAGAGAGCTGCAGGATTATTTGCAGCCCTTCTCACTTTGGTGGGAAGGGTTTTTTGATGGAGAAATAACCTAGTTAAACTAAGGAGGAAATGATTATGAGTCAACTTAAATTTGCTTATTGGATACCAAATGTTAGTGGAGGATTGGTTGTGTCAAACCTTCCACAAAAAACGGATTGGAGTTTTGAAGCGAATAAACGGTATGCACAGATTGCGGAAGAAGTAGGATTTGAATACGCGTTATTACAAACTCGTTTTTTTGCTAGTTATGGAGCGGAATATCAACTGGAAGCGATGACATTAGCTTCAGCTTTAGCAAGTGTAACGAAAAAATTAAACTTAATATCGGCGGTTCTACCAGGGCTATGGCACCCAGCAGTTTACGCAAAAATGCTTGCTTCCCTTGATCACATTAGTAATGGGCGTGCTGCAGTAAACGTTGTAAGCGGTTGGTTCAGGGGTGAGTTCGACGGTTATGGTGAACCGTGGCTAGAACACGGCGAGCGTTATAAACGAGCAGAGGAGTTCATTCGTGTTCTCCGCGAAATGTTTACCGCTGAAAAAGCAAACTTCCAAGGAAACTATTATCAAATTAACGATGCACCATTGAAGCCAAAACCAGAAAAAGACATTCCAATCTTCCAAGGTGGAAACTCACAAGATGCTCGTCATATGGCTTCTCGAGTTTCGGACTATTACTTTATGAATGGGAATACATTGGAAGGAATTCAAGAGCAAATTGCAGATGTAAAGGCAAAAGCAGCGGCCCAGGGCCGAGAAGAAGAAGTGAAATTTGGAATTAATGGCTTCGCCATCGTTCGTGATACAGAAGAGGAAGCGGTTCAACTTCTAAGAGATATTATTGCCAATAAAGATGAAGAGGCGGTGAAAGGATTTCAACAAGCCGTAAAAGAGGCGGGCCAATCAACAAAAGATAAGCAGGGGATGTGGGCTAACTCTACAAAAGAAGATTTGGTTCAATATAACGATGGGTTTAAAACAGGTCTCATTGGAACGCCGGAACAAGTGGCAAATCGCATTATCGAATTGAAAAAAGTCGGGGTGGACCTCGTGTTAACAGGGCATTTCCACTATGAGGAAGACTTACGATTGTTTGGAGAAAAAGTCATCCCTCTCGTTCGGGAAAAAGAAAAACGATTAACGAAAGAAGGCATCCTTGTATGAAATTATTAGGGATTTCCGGCAGTTTATCTGACCGTTCAAAAACATTTCTAGCAGTAGAGAAGGCAATCCAATTTGCAGAAGAACAATTTTTTGAGACGAAACAGGCAATTAAAGAAAAATTAAATACCGATAAGTATGATCAAACAATCGAAACGGAGATTGTAAATTTAAAAGACTATGACCTACAGTTTTGTGATGGTCGTAACCCTCTCGACTACGAAGGGGATACGAAAAAGCTTATTAAGAAAATTATCGAAGCTGATGCCTTTATAGTTGGTAGCCCAGTTTACCGCGGGTCTATGAGTGGTGCGTTGAAAAACGTCTTTGATTTAATTCCGAATAATTGTTTAGAAGGGAAAGTAATTGGTTTTATTGCTACAGGCGGAACGTATCACCACTTTTTAGCGATTGAACATCAACTCCATCCACTTGCCGGGTATTTTTCGGCTCATGTTGTACCAGGTGGTGTATATGCCCACAATGAGCACTACGACAATCAAGGGTTGATATCAGATGAAATATTGGAACGGTTACGGGTGCTATCTTACTCTGTTATTGATTTACATCACCGATTATATGATAGCCATACAATTGCAAAAAAACCTTATATTCCGAGAAAAAGTTTATCAGCTACAAAAAGTTAGTCTGTTGCCGTTATCAACTTATTACATTTTCTTCTCATTCATAGGGACATTAGTACAAAAGAGAACTCCCCCCGATCCAATAGGAAGGGGGGCTAAAACTACATAATTAGTAAAGGGGTGGAACCATTATGACGGTAACAAGTGGCATCGTAAAACCGTATGAAAGTAATTACAATTTGCAGCATTATGAGAAGGTTTACAATAATTTTTCATGGGAGTCGGTAGAGAAAGCATTCAGTTGGAGTAAGACAGGTCAACTGAACATCGCATATGAAGCAGTTGATAAGCATGTTGACGAAGGTTATGGTGATAAAATAGCCCTTCACTACGTCCATAATGAAACAGAAGTAAAATTAACTTTTGCGGATTTAAAACAACAGTCTGACCAATATGCTCAGGTTTTAAGAAAACATGGCGTAAAAAAAGGTGACCGTGTTTTTATCTTTTTACCAAAGCATCCGGACTGTTATGTTGCCATTATGGCTGTTATCAAAATAGGAGCCATTGCAGGTCCTCTTTTTGAAGCATTTATGGAGGAAGCTATTAAAGATAGAATGCAAGATTGTGGTGCGAAAGTACTGATTACGAATTCAGAGCTTGTGTCCCGTGTTCCGAGGGAAGAGCTTCCTGATTTACAAACGGTACTCATTACCGGTGAGTCTAGCGAATGTCAACAAGACGAATTGTCTTTATGGGAGGAAATCAGAGGGTTAGATGCTGAATCAGATGAAAATGTGATTGAGTGGGTAGAACGTGACGATCCAATGATTATTCACTATACATCTGGCTCTACCGGAAAACCGAAAGGCATTCTCCACGCCCATCGTGCTATGATACAACAATATCAAACTGGAAAATGGGTCCTCGATTTAAAAGAAGATGATGTATATTGGTGTACGGCACACCCAGGCTGGGTGACAGGAAGCTCCTACGGTGTGTTTGCGCCTTGGTTGAACCGCGCGACCATTATTGTCAATGGAGGGCGATTTGCGGCAGAAGCATGGTATGAATTGATTGAAAGAACGAGGATTTCTGTATGGTACAGTGCGCCAACAGCTTTTCGTATGTTAATGTCGGCAGGTGAAGAACTGCAGAAACAATATGACTTATCGTCGTTGCGACATATTTTAAGTGTTGGGGAGCCACTTAACCCTGAAGTGATTACGTGGGGGAAGAGGACGTTACAATTACGTATACATGACACGTGGTGGATGACCGAAACAGGAGCACAATTAATTGTGAATTTGCCGTCACAGCCCATCAAGCCGGGCTCAATGGGAAGACCTTTACCAGGCATAAAAGTAGAAATACTTAACGATAAAGGTGAGCCGTTACCAATAGGTGAAGTCGGACAATTAGCAATAAAAGCAAACTGGCCGTCGATTATGAAAGGGATTTGGAAGAATGAGGAAAAACATCAATCTTATTTTCCATATGACGGTTGGTATATTTCAGGTGATTTAGCTTATAAAGATGAAGACGGCTATATTTTCTTCCAAGGCCGTAATGATGATATGATTAACTCTTCTGGTGAACGTATTGGGCCATTTGAAGTAGAAAGTAAATTAATTGAACATCCAGCTGTAGCTGAAGCAGGGGTAATCGGCAAACCTAATGAGTTACGAGGAGAAATTGTTAAAGCTTTTATCGTTTTACGTAACGGTTACCAACCGAGTGATGAGCTGTTAAAAGATGTGAGAGCATTTGTCAAAACAAAATTAGCAGCCCACGCGGCACCAAGAGAAATTGAAGTACTTGAGCAACTACCGAAAACGAGAATTAGTGGAAAAATTATGCGGCGCGTCTTAAAAGCGTGGGACCTTGGAATAGACCCAGGAGATACATCAGCATTGGATGGCGGACAGAAGAAAGAGACGTTATATACAACAAAACAATAAAATACCGCTTTCAATATGGGATGGTATAAAATAGAATAAGGGTATAGGGTGTGGGGTTTAACGATGGTTAAACCCCTTTTTTTAAAGGGCGAAGTGTTGAAAATGAATTTTTAATAAGGGAGGAGAACAATGCTTGTCATAAGTAAAGAGGAACAAAAACAATTAGTTAACATGAATGAAGTGATTGATAATGCTTCGTTAGCATTAAAAGAATTCTCAGCTAACCGTACAGTAACTCCTATTCGAGCAGCACTACCATTTCACAATGGGCAAAACACATCACTAGTGATGCCGTCTGTAGCAGAAGAGTTAAAAAGTGTAGGATTGAAAGTCGTATCTGTCGCTCCAAACAATACAAAAATAGGAAAGAAGGCGATTAACGGAGTTGTCATGTTATCAGACTTTGAATCTGGTGAACCCGTAGCAATGTTGGAAGGTTCGTATTTGACAATGGTTCGGACAGGTGCATTGTCAGGTGTTGCGACGAAATATTTAGCAAGAGAAGATGCGAAAACGTTGAGCGTAATTGGGACAGGTGCACAAGCCGAAGGGTTAGTTGCTGCGGTGCTCGCGGTTCGTAATATTGAACAAATCTATCTTTATAATCGAACAAAAAAGAAAGCAGAGGAATTCGCGCGATATGTGTTTGATACATATGGAATACAAACCGAAGTAATATCGGATGCTAACGAAACCGTAAAGAAAGCAGATATTGTCGTTACCGCTACAAATGCTTTAACACCTGTGTTTTCTGATTCTTTACAACCAGGAGTGCATGTCAATGCAGTCGGCTCTTTTCGTCCAACTATGCAAGAATTACCTTCAAATGCTGTGACGTCGGCAAATAAAGTTGTAGTAGAAGCGAAAGATGCGGCGTTAGAAGAAACAGGTGACTTGCAAGTCCCAATTAGGGAAGGGTTATTCAATGAATCGGATATTTACAGTGAACTTGGCAAGGTTGTAGCTGGAGATTATCCGGGTAGAGAATCAGAAAGAGAGATTACATTATTCAAATCAGTAGGATTAGCCGTCGTTGATATTGTTGTGGCTAGATATATTTACGACAAAGCTAAGGTAAGAAATATTGGAACGAAACTTCATCTCTAATGTTAGGATATATTCACTTGGCCATGTGAGAAGTCCCGATCAAGGGCTTCTTTTTTTACTTAGAGTTAGTGAAATTTCAGGCATGCTTACTTTAATGCATTAAAAGGGTTGTGCACTACTAATCTGCATACATAAAGTTAGCAGAAATTACATAGTACCTCTAATAGATTGGGAGTCCATATAGCATAAGAGTTTTTGACTAAATGGCATCATAGTAAATATTTAACGGCAAGAATCGTATTGCCGTCTAATACGGTGTGTGTAACAATCGTAACGAAGTATTGATGACTATGGACACATTAAAAAGTTCCAATCATCTTATCGAAAACATATGTAATGAATACATTTCATTATGCGCGATGGTAAATGACATACAAATTAGACAAAATGAAAAAGGAGCTTTGATATAAATTGGATGATTTTTTTCTAATCGTGTTTTTTCTTTCCATTATCACTTGGTTTGTCGGACTTATTAGTCCACGTACAGTTTTAAAGTGGGGAAAAACAAAAACCCGTAAAAGGGTGTCCTTAATATGCGGGTCTACCCTCGTACTTAGCTTTGTAATGATTGGGATAACTGCCGAGATAGAAACAAAGACCGAGGATGTTTCAGATAAAAAGGCGAATGATGAAGAGGTTATCGTCGAAGAAACGAAAGACTTAGGAGAGAAAAAAGATAAATTAGCCGACGATGAACATTCAAGTGATGCTAATGACAACATAAAAGAAGAACAAGAAACAGAGGATCAGGCGTCCTCGACGAACAAAGAGGCGGAACCGAAAACAGAAAAAAGTCATGATGAGTTATCGATACCTCCGCCATCAGGCGAACTCGTCGTTCATTATATGGATGTTGGGCAAGGTGACTCCACCCTCATTTTGGGCCCTGATTTTACCATTCTTATTGATGCCGGACGGTACAATGCGAGTGATGTCGTTCCTTACCTTAATTCAGTAGGTGTTCAAAGCATTGATTTAATGATTGGAACGCATCCCCACGCTGATCATATAGGTCAAATGGATAAAGTACTACAAAACTTTCCTGTTAAAGAAGTATGGATGAGTGGTGACGCACATACGTCACGTACTTTTGAACGTGTCATTGATGCAATTGCAGCGTCTGAGGCTAGTTACCATGAACCGAGGGCTGGTGAAACATTTACGATTGGTTCATCGCAACTAGATGTCGTAAGTCCATACAGTATTAATGGGAATTTTCACAAAGGTTCTGTTGCGGTAAAAGTAAGGTATGGAAATGTAAACTTCTTGTTTACAGGAGATGCGGAGCATGAAACGGAACGGGAAATATTAAATCGTGATTATGATCTAAAAGCTTATATCTACCAATTAGGGCATCATGGATCAAGCACATCGAATACAGAAGCATTTTTAAAAGCTATTAATCCGGAAGTAGCCATTTACTCTGCTGGCCATGGAAACTCGTATGGACATCCACATGATGAAGTCGTGAATCGTGTGAGGTCGATGGGAATAAAGTTATATGGAACAGATGTACATGGTCACATTCTTGTGAAAACAAATGGTACGACATACACCGTAGAAACGAAAACAAGTGGAACCATTACGACAGAACCATCAGAGGAAACATCGAAAGATACAACAGCAGAAAAAGAAGAAGCACCTGAAGAAGAAGAGGTTTCGGCTAATTGTGTTGATGTAAACACTGCTACGAAAGAACGATTAACCGAAATTATTCATATAGGTGACTCTAGAGCGGATGATTTAATCTCGTTGCGGTCGTTCAGTTCCATAGACCAGTTAACAAGAATACGAGGTATTAGTGAGAATCGATTAGGAGATATTAAAGAGCAAGGTTTAGCTTGTGTTAAGTAGAAGGGGATGGATATGAAAAAAGCAGTGGTTGACCGAATTGTGGATGGTAAGCATGCTGTCTTATTAGTTGGTCAAAAGGAAAAAGAAATTATTATTGATGCTGTCAGACTACCGGAAAAAGCTATTGAAGGCACGTGGGTAACTATAAAGCAAAAAGGTGAAGACGTAGAAGTGATCTCCATTAATGATAATGAGACGGTTGAAACGAAGCAACGTATCGAAAACAAAATGGATTTATTGAGACAGAAAAAGGGGAGCCGATTTAAAACATAAATACCCTTTAGCCGTCTCGATAGAACAGGAAGAAGTCCTTTAAAGGGGCTTCTTTTTTTCATAAGCGTTTTCAAGGAACTTCCATCATTATCCAATAGTGTTAACAATCTATGACAGTTGATAATCTTGAACATTTCTTGACAGGAATTTGTTGAATTTTTTGTGACAGTGTTCACAATCATTTGTTTTTGATTACCGTTTTTTTATAAGATATATGAGCAAACAAAAAAAGGACACTGACAAAGTTCATTGCTATGAAACGTCGACAACATAAGAAAGGGGTACCATAATGAAGAAAAAGTGGGCTTTATTATCGATAATATTCTTGATTGCTACTTTCCTTACTGGGTGTGAACCGTTAACGGTTTTGGATCCAAAAGGGCCACAGGCTGAAACGACTAGAGATGTCATAATGATTTCTATTTGGACGATGCTTTTTATCGTCGTTGTCGTTTTTGCACTATTAATCTATGTACTTATTAAATATCGTGCTTCTAATCAAAGTGAAGACTATGAACCACCCCATATCCATGGAAGCAAGTTAATTGAAGGGATATGTGTTGGTGTACCCATTATCATTGTCATTTTTCTTTCCGTTATTACGGTAAAGAGCACGTATGAAGTAGAAAGTACACCAAAAGGTTTTGAAGACGAAGAACCATTAATTATTTATGTTTCTTCTTCAGAATGGAAATGGCATTTCAGCTATCCTGAAGAAAATATTGAAACAGTAAACTATCTATACATTCCAACAAATCGACCAATCGAATTTAAGCTGTTTTCACATGGCTCAATTGCAAGCTTCTGGGTTCCGCAGTTAGCGGGTCAAAAATACGCAATGGCGAACATGATCAATACTTTACACGTTGCCGCAACCGTCCCAGGTGATTATGTTGGCCGAAATGCGAACTTTAACGGAGAAGGATTTGCTCATCAAACCTTTAACGTAACCGCAATGGAGGAAGATGAATTTCAGGAGTGGGTAGAAGAAGTTCATGCTACCGCTGATCCGATAACAATAGATAGATTTGAAGAGTTACTAGAACCTGGTCATTTAGGTCAATTAACCTTTACCGGAACTCATTTAGATTTCTTGCCACCACCAAGTACCCACCACGGGGCTTCACATGGTGAAGATTCAGAAGAGCATAATGAAGACCACAGTTCACACGATTCGCATGATGATAGTGGTCATTAATACAAACAACTAGAATGATAAAGTGATATATTTCCTGAAAGGAGAAAACAACATGGAGTTCTTTGAACGATTTGCCGTTCCAAACCCTACATTTACGATATATGCTTCAATGGTTGCCATTGCATTAACGATGTTGGCAGTTGTGATTGGTATAACGTACTTCAGAAAATGGGGTTACTTATGGAGCGAATGGCTTACAACCGTAGACCATAAACGTATCGGTATTATGTATCTTATTTCTGCAATATTAATGCTTTTCCGCGGCGGTGTTGATGCACTTATGATGCGTGCTCAAACTGCTGTACCTGAAAATACACTATTACACGCACAAGAATATAACGAGGTATTCACAACTCACGGAGTCGTAATGATTTTGTTTATGGCGATGGCGTTCATTATGGCATTAATGAACTTTGTCACTCCACTTCAAATCGGGGCTCGTGACGTGGCATTTCCACGATTAAATGCGTTAAGTTTTTGGTTATATTTTATGGGTGCAATGCTCTTTAACATTTCATTCGTAGTTGGTGGTTCCGCCGATGCCGGTTGGACATCTTACTTCCCGCTGGCAGGGAATGAGCATAGTCCACACGTTGGAACGAACTACTATATGCTTTCCATTCAAATCGCAGGACTTGGTACCTTAATTACAGGAATTAACTTTATGGTTACAATCCTAAGAATGCGTGCACCTGGCATGACATTAATGAAAATGCCAATGTTTACATGGACTGCACTCATTACAAATATGATTATCGTATTTGCTTTCCCAGTGTTAACTGTAGCACTAGCGATGGGAACAATGGATCGTCTGTTTGGAACACACTTTTTCGCAATCAACAACGGTGGAATGGATATGCTTTGGGCAAACTTCTTCTGGATTTGGGGACACCCTGAAGTATACATTCTAGTTCTACCGGCTTTCGGTATTTATAGTGAGATTATTCCAACATTCGCAGGACGTAACCTATATGGATATAAATCAATGGTTGTGTCTATTGTTTCAATTTCCGCTTTATCCTTCGTCGTATGGGTACACCATTTCTTTACGATGGGGCAAGGCGCACTCGTAAACAGTATATTCGCAATTTCTACAATGGCAATTGCAATTCCAACAGGTGTGAAAATCTTTAACTGGCTGCTCACCCTTTGGAAAGGAAAAATCCGCTTTACGACACCAATGCTTTATTCTATTGGTTTCATTCCGATATTTACAATCGGTGGTGTAACGGGTGTAATGCTTGGTATGGCAAGTGCTGACTACCAGTATCACAACACCATGTTCTTAGTGGCACACTTCCACTTAGTCATTATCCCGGGGGTTGTATTCGCATTAATCGCCGGTATGTTCTACTGGTGGCCAAAAATGTTCGGTTTCTTGTTAAATGAACGTCTTGGTAAAGCATCTTTCTGGTTTATCGCAATTGGAGTATGTGTTGCGTTCTTCCCGATGTTCATTTCTGGTTTAGATGGGCAAGCGCGTCGTATGTACACGTACTCTGAAGCCACCGGTTTTGGCATTTGGAATATGATTTCCTTTGTTGGTGCGCTAATGCTTGCTGTAGGTTTCGTGTTAATCGTATATAACATTTACTACAGTACTCGCTATGCATCAAGAGACATTAGTGCAGATCCATGGGATGCACGTTCTTTAGAGTGGGCTACTCATAGCCCTGTTCCAGAATATAACTTTGCCATTACTCCAGAAGTAAACTCTTCTGAAGCGTTCTGGGATGCGAAGAAAAAAGGTCATAAATTATTTAAAGGTGAATATAAAGAGATTCACATGCCAAGCAGCAGTGGTGTTCCATTCATTATGTGTTGTTTCTTCTTCCTATGGGGATTCGCACTAGTATTTAGTATGTGGATTACAGCAATCATTGCTACATTAGGGATTTTCGCATGTATGGCGCATCGTTCATTTGAGGTAGATCATGGATACCATATCCCTGTAGACGAAATCAAAAGAACGGAAGAAAAATTAGGAGGTGCTAAAAAGTGAAAATAGATCACTCAAAACCTCTCGAATATAGTACAGATCAAAACAACTTTAATATATTAGGTTTCTGGATTTTCCTAGCTGCAGAAGTAGCTTTGTTTGCAACATTGTTTGCGGGGTATTTCTCACTCCTTGGAGGTACTGGAAATGGCCCAACTGATAGTGACATTTTTGTAATAGATACCCTTATTATCCAAACGGTGTTGCTATTAACAAGTAGTTTTACCATTGGATTGGTTGTACACGCAATGAGACTAGGGAGAAAGACAGCGATGATTAATTTCTTCATCCTTACCCTTCTTCTAGGTCTTGGGTTCTTAGCAGTAGAGATTTATGAATTTGTTGAGTTTGTTCATCATGGCTTAACATTACAAACAAGTGGTTTTTCAGCTGCATTGTTTACATTGTTAGGTACCCACGGTGCTCACGTAACATTCGGTTTATTCTGGGGAATAGCTATTATTCTTCAAGTTAAAAAACGTGGATTTACACCTGAAACAGCTAATAAATCGTTTATCTTTTCGCTTTACTGGCACTTCCTAGACGTTGTTTGGATTTTCATCTTCAGCTTCGTCTACTTGAAAGGAATGATGTAATTTATGAAAGAACTATTTCCTTATAAACAAGTATTAGGCTATGTATTTTCTTTATTATTAACTGTAATAGCTCTTTCCGTTTATTTCTTAGACATGTCATTTCAAATGGGCTTAACGATTCTGCTTGTAACAGCATTTATCCAAGCAGGCGTACAGCTCGCTGTATTCATGCATGCTGGAGAAACAAATGACAAAAAGCCAATTTACGTTAATGTATATTTTGGAGTATTCGTAGCATTAGTAACGATTTTCGGATCTTTATTAGCTTTAATTTGGGGTTATTAAACACGAAAGAGAGCGTCGTTGGACGCTCTCTTTTTTATTTCCGTTTTACATTAAGATAACTTTGATTTTGCCTCTTGATTTCTTTTCACTACTTCTTCAGAAGCCACAAGGAAAACGCCCATTATAAAGATGAAAACTGCACCAGTAACGGTCCCAATACCGATTGGTACTAACAAACTGTAACCGCTTCCAGTTAAACCGAATAAAAGTAAAATCATTCCAATCATAATCACCGTAGCACCCGTAATTTTCACGGCGTTTAAAATTTGCATCTTCATCACCTTCTTTAATTGTATTATCTTATTTGTTCACAAAAATGTCAAACTTATTTCACGGAATTTTAACATTTTATTCACAAAGTTTTAAAGGATATGTATTGACTTGTACAAACGAGATCGTAGAAAAAGAAAAATGCCGTATGTATCTTTAAAATAAGGAGGGGATGTTATGAAAAGATGTAAAGTGTGCCGCAAAAAACCAAGGTTAGAAAGACGTGTCAATAATGAGGGAGTACTGTTTTGTTCAGATGACTGTTATGATGACTATGATCATTCACCAAATGATATGGATCATCCTTATATTGATGATTATGAAGCCATTCGTTTTGTTTATATCGATTGGATGGAAAACTATGAAGATGACTTATATAAGGAATGGCTTTACGGTACACCGCGAAAAGAAGAATTAATGGAACAATTAGATGAGTTCCTTGGCGAGTTTATGGATTATTATGGATTAGAAGGCCGTGATGGCGTGTTTTCCGCAGAGATTTACCATTATGTAATGGAACTGGAACAATTAAAAGTAGTTATGAAAAACTGGAAAGCAGACGAGAAAGTACTTAATAAACGTCGAAAAGCAATGTATGAAGAACGTAAAAGACGAAAAGAAGAAGAAGAGATTTGGGGATAGAGGTGAGCATAGCTCATCTCTATTTTTGATTGCATGATTGGGGAGAATGAAGTGAAAAAAGATGGTTTGCAGAAGGAAAAGGAATATTACAATAATGATCAACTGAAATATGTAGGAGCGTGGCAAAACGGACAAAAGAATGGATATGGACGAGGATATTGGGAGGATGGGACCCTTTGGTATGAAGGCCAGTTTAAAGACGATAAGCCACAAGGTTATGGCAAAATCTATTATAAGAGTGGTCTTCTACGTTATGAAGGACAATTTGATAAAATGCAGTTTTGCGGTCATGGAACCGAGTATTATGAAAATGGCCATGTAAAATTTGAAGGTACCCAACAAAAGAGCATTCATTTCTTCTATGGAGCCAGACGGTATGTAGAAGGGAAGTTATACTATCCGTCAGGTAAACTACGATATGAAGGTACTTTCACAGGTTTAAAAAACTATGAATTTTATCACGGGGTGGAATATAACGAGGATGGATCAAAAAAGATCTATCTAAATGCTCAAGTATTGACTGAAAAGAGTTCTCTCAAAATTGAAAGGACTGTTATAAACGAATAATGTTTTAGCAAATCCAATCCGTCAGTGTTCTTCTTCCTCGCGTCGTCCGCATTTTTGTTTTGTTTATTATACACGAAATGGGCTTTATGCGAATCTAATAATGTAAGCTTTACAAATCGTTGCTTTTCCACGCACGGGAACACATCGATCATCTATCTGAAAGTTAAGAATTGCCAAGAAACTAGCAGCCAATTGGACTACTATTTCTTGTATAATAGAATTACAGCTAAGAAGGACGGTGAGCAGATATGAACAAAAAACGTTGGGTTAAAATTGGTGTTGGAATCGTTTTCATTCTATTAATTATTAATATTATCGGTAGCTTGTATTTTTATGATTTAGCCATTAAACGTGAAAAGAAAGACTTTCTTCAAGGAAATAAGGATTTAGAAGTATCGGCAGAAGCAATGAATACGTTTTTAAAAGGGGATTGGCGTGAGTGGGTCGTCAATCAAAACTTTGAAGGTATGGAAATTGAGTCCTTTGATGGCTTAAAACTACAAGGCTACTTTTTGGAATCAATAGAACCAACAAACAAAACGGTCATCTTTGCCCATGGTTATTTAGGCCGTGGAAGAGATATGGCTTTATACGGACAATATTATTATGAGGAGCTTGGTTATAATATATTCCTGGCAGATATGCGCGGTCACGGGGAAAGTGAAGGAGATTATATCGGTTTTGGCTGGCATGATCGGCTAGACTACTTAAAATGGATTGATACCATCATTGAAAAGAAGGGAATGGATGTAGAAATTGTTCTTCATGGGCTATCAATGGGCGGAGCTACGATGGCAATGATAAGTGGGGAAGAGCTGCCTTCCAATGTAAAGGCAATTGTTGCTGATAGCCCATACTCAAGCGTTTATGACTTATTTGCATATCAACTCAAACGAATGTATAAATTACCGGAATTTCCTGTTCTGCCAACTACGAGTCTAGTAACGAACATGAAAGCTGGATATTCATTAAAAGAAGCATCTGCGTTAGAACAGGTAAAAAAGGCAGAAGTACCAATTCTATATTTCCATGGAAGCAATGATACTTTCGTCCCAACTCCAATGGCAAATGAGTTATATGAACAAACGAACGGCGAAACAGACATTATGTTCTTCGAAGGTGCAAATCACGGTGAAGCCTTTGCGATTGATAAGGAGAAGTATGTGGAGAAGTTGACGGGATTTTTGAAGAAGTATATAAACTAATGGAAAATGTGACAATGTATATGATGAAATGTGACTAAAAGGCAGTCTTTGACCAAATGACTGCCTTTTATTTATACTAATAAATAAGATTTTATGGTTATTTCTGTTATGTTCTAAGATATTTAGAACATATAAGTTAGGAGAGTTATGTATATGGAAGCAGATCATAAACTAATTGTTAATTCCGATAACAGTAACTTGTTAAACGAGTTAATCAATTCCATAAGGGGATGTAAGCGCTTTTATTTTAGTGTAGCTTTTATTAATTATAGTGGATTACAACTTTTGTTAGATTCTCTTAAAGAAGCACAAGATAGGGGTGTACCTGGAAAAGTCCTTACTTCTACATATCTTAATTTTACAGAAGTAAAAGCGTTAGAAAAGATTCGAGAATTTTCTAATGTCGAGTTAAAGGTGTTTAGTGATATTACTGAAAAAGGTTTTCATACAAAAGTTTATTTATTTGAATATCAACATACATATAAAGTAATAATAGGCTCTTCGAACATAACGCAAAATGCTTTAAAAAGTAATATAGAGTGGAATGCCGAAATTATATCAAAAGAGGATAATCCTTTTATTCAAAAAGTACTTAAAGAATATAAACACCTTTGGAACATAAGTCATGATGCAACAGAAGAATTTATTAAGAAATATGAATTATTTTTAGATAGGTTTAAAGATAGAAAACCTACTAGTGGGTTGATCTTCGAGCATGGAGAATATATTGTACCAAATCGAATGCAGCGAAGGGCAATAGAAAATCTGGAACGTCTTCGGAGCTATGGTGAGACAAAAGCTTTAGTTGTAGCTGCCACAGGAACAGGAAAAACATATATGTCCGCATTTGATGTAAGTGAATTTAAGCCTAAAAGACTCCTTTTTATTGTTCATCGAGAGGAAATTCTTAAGAAAGCAAAAGAAACATTTGAAACACTTCTACCAAACAGTAAGTTAAGTTTTGGCCTCTTAACTGGTAATTCGAAAGATAAAAATGCAGATTATGTATTCGCAACAGTACAAACGATATCTAAATATTATAAAGAGTACAGCCGTGATCACTTTGATTATATAATTATTGATGAGGCACACCATGCTACAAGCCTGAGTTATCAAACAGTTATGGATTACTTTGCGCCCCAATTCATGTTAGGTATGACTGCTACACCTGAAAGAAGTGACAACGATAATGTATTTGATGTATTTGATAATAATGTAGCTATTGAAGTTCGCTTGCATGAGGCGCTGGAGGATGACCTTGTTATACCTTTTCATTATTTTGGGATCACCGACATTGATGGTATTGATTTAAGTGATGTTGATATTGATAATATTGCTGAAGTAACAAAGAGATTAAAAGTACATGAGCGCGTAGATTTCATAATTGAAAAGATGGAATTTTACGGATATGACGGTAAAAAACGTAAGTGCCTTGGATTTTGTGCTAGCATTGAACATGCTCAATTTATGGCTGAACAATTTAACAAAAGAGGTTATAAAAGCATTTGTTTACACGGTGGACATACAGTTGAAGAACGGACTAAATATATACACCAATTAGAAGATGATGGTAATGATTTGGAGGTTATTTTTACAGTTGATATCTTTAATGAGGGCGTAGATATCCCTTCCATTAATTCAGTTTTAATGCTTAGACCAACCAATTCTCCAATAGTTTTTATACAACAATTAGGTCGTGGACTTCGAAAATATGGAAAGAAAGAGTTCCTAACTGTTATAGATTTTATAGGTAATCATAGTAAAGCCTTTTTAATTGCAATAGCTTTAAATGGAAGTCGTTACTATGATAAAGAGAGTATAAAGGTAGCTATTGCAACAGACTTCGCTAATATCCCGGGGGCGACCCACATACAGATAGATGAAATCTCAAGGGAACGTATATTAGAACAAATTGATAGGGAGAACTTTAACTCCATGAAGTATCTGAAAGAAGAATACTTTGAATTTAAGAAGCAGAACAGGGGTAAGATTCCTTTATTTTTACTAGATTTTTTAAAATTTGATGGTTCCCCAGACCCTACAAAATTTATCGATAAAGAAAAAACATATTTACAGTTTGTGGCTAAAGCAGAAAAGAATCAAGACTTAAAAGTGTTGCTAGGTGATGATATATTTGAGAGCATATTGAAAGAGTTATCAAGTAAACTACCTTTGAAAAGAATTTATGAATTTGTCATCCTGAAGAGTTTATTAAACCAAAATGAAATAAATGTAGAACAAGCTAAGTACGAAATAATGAAATATATAAACGAAGTAGATAAAGATAGTGTATATCATGCCTTTGAGTACTTAAACCAAAATTATTATGATAAGGTTCAAAAAAAGACAAAAGAGAAGCTTCTTCATTTTAATGGAGATCGAGCTATAAAGACGGTTAACTTTACGAAAGTTTTAGAAAAAGAAGACTATAAAAAGTTTATCAAAGACATCTTAGATTATGGCATATTCCGTTACATTAAAGAATACGGTCACAATTATTATGGTGTTCCTCATTTTAAACTTTATGAACAGTACCAAATGATTGATGCTGCTTTACTATCAAATTATAGAAAAACACATACTGCATTTAGAGGATCGGGCTTATTAACGAACGAGACTGAGTATTTTCTTTACATTGATTTACATAAAGAAGATACTATTAAAGATAGTTTAAAATACAAAGATGAGTTTATCGACCGCCAATACTTTCAATGGCAAACTCCTAACAGTACTACTCAAGCATCTGAAAGAGGAAAAAATATTATCTATAATCGTGATAGGGGAATTAATTTACACCTTTTTGTACGGAAATATAAGGAGATTGATGGAAAAGTGGAACCTTATATTTATATTGGGAAAGGGAACACTGTTGAGTTTGAAGGTGAAAAACCAATTACGGTAAAACTGAAATTAGAGAATGAATTGCCAGAAAACCTATATACAGAACTAACAAAAAAAGTATAGACTTCTCATAGAGAAGTCTATTCGTTCATCAATAATTCAACAGCAGGAATATCAGCCGGTGCCCATTTTAAAGAGGAAAGGTTCTCTCTTTTTAGCCAAATAAGTTTAGAATGTTCGGTAGGCACTGGATCACCATTGACAATACGTGCTTTAATAGCTATTAAATGAATAATAAAAGTATCGTATTCGTGGGTGTGTTCGTTATGTAAATCACAAGTATCAATTTCGCAATGAAGTTCCTCTTTAATTTCCCGTCTTAAAGCAGTATAAATATCTTCATTTTGTTCAACTTTACCTCCTGGAAACTCCCACAGGTTAGGGATGGACATTTTAGGAGAACGGAGGGCACACAATATTTCATCTCGATCATTTTCAATAATAGCGGCTACAACGTTTACTTTCTTTTTCATATATTCTACCTACCTTTAATTTTACTGATATAAAATAGAATAACATTAATTTAAAGTAAATTATAAGGAAATTGATTGAGTAATCAACATTGGGTTATTTTTTTAATCAATAAACCGGCCTACTATTTAGCTATGATCGCTATAAGTATTAGCGAAATCAAATGTCGGAGAGAGAAGTAGAATAAATGATAAACTCCCTCAACATATTTGGTGAGGGAGTTTTAAATATTGGATATGAGAAATTATTGTGCAGTATATCCTCCGTCAATGACAAGTTCAGAACCAGTTGCGAAAGTGGATTCATCTGATGCCAGAAATAAAGCACCATATGCTATTTCTTTCGCCTCACCTAGACGACCGACTGGATGTAAGGCTGCAATAGGTGCTGGATCTTCAATAGCTCCTGCGACCATTGGTGTATCAATATATCCTGGGTGAATACTGTTTACACGAATGTTATATCCTTGACTTGCGCAGTGTAATGCCACTGACTTAGTTAGCAGCTTTACAGCACCTTTACTAGCATTGTAGGTAGGTGCCGCGCCTTCACCAACTAATCCTAAAATGGACGAAAAGTTAATGATTGAACTCTTTTCTTTATTATTTTTCATAGCTAATACGGCATGTTTCGTACCTAAGAAAACAGACTCTACATTAATCTGTTGCACTTTTCTCCAATGCTCTAAAGTTTCTTCCTCAATATTTGTTAATACACCAATACCAGCATTGTTCGCCAACACATGTAAGGAGCCGTATGTATCTTGAACTTCTTGGATGGTAGATTTCCATTCATCTTCAACAGTTACATCTTGTTTAATGAAAATAGCTTCACCGCCACTTTCCTTTATCTCTGCCACAACTTCTTCTCCTGCTTGCACATTAATATCCGTTACCGCCACTTTCGATCCTTCTTGTGCAAATAACTTAGCCATTTCTTTCCCTATTCCTGATGCACCACCAGTAATGAGTGAAACTTTGTTTTCCAAACGACCCATTTTAGTCATCTCCCTATTATTTTATAAGGTTTTTAATATAGTAAAAACGTAGCTGTACCTTTTTAAAAAAATTATATGTACAAGCATTGGAATTATGTGTAATCTATCTAGTTTTCATAGAAAACTTTAATATTTTTAAAAATTATTACTTTTTGATGAAAACGCATCCACCTTCAATTGTTTGAGAAATCCCTGCCGGAGTATGGTATTGTAATTATTGTATAATTTTTCGTTAGATTAGTAGTCTAGAAAAAACTAGGTCATATATAAAAGAATCGAAAGGAACGATTTTTGTGAATCAAGTATTAGAACCTGTTTATAGTCCTTGTCACGGATCCGTAAAAGAGGTTATTGTTAAACCTAATTCTTACGTCTATGAGTGGGAAACGTTATGCTTCATAGAAACGGAGGATGGACGGAAAGAGGAAGTCTCTATTGGTATTAGTGGTATTGTAACTTCAGTTGAAGTGGAAAGAGGTCAAGAAGTTACACCAAGCACAAAAATTACCGTTATCCAAGACGATCTTGAAATAACCGGTAGTGATTAATGTTATCTATAAAAGCATGTTAAAATGCCACTCAATTTCTGGGTGGCATTTTTTTATGGCCGATTGTTGTAAACATCCCAAAACTTTCCATTATTAAAGAACTCCCAATCCTTCTTTTTGGCTTTTATCTACATTCATTGGGATATCATATATATTGAAAGTAGGGGCGAAATACAAGATAGAGAAATAGAAACAATCCACTGAAAAGGAGATTGCTTCTATTTCTTTCGTTTTTCTTTATACTTCCGATTTGTAGAAGAAGGAATGTTTAATTGTTCACGATATTTCGCAACCGTTCGGCGGGATATAATAATATTCTTGCTATTTATATGGTTTGCTAGTTGTTGGTCTGAAAGTGGTTTTGCGGGATCCTCACTTTTAATGAGCTCTTTCATCATCTGCTTAATGTTATGGGAAGATGTTATGTTCCCATTGTTCAAGGAAATAGCGGAAGGGAAGAAGTGTTTTAATGGATACACCCCGAAAGGTGTTTGGACATATTTATGTTTCGTTGCTCGACTAATGGTCGAAATGTGTACATCGCATTGCTCAGCAATATCCTTTAATGTTAACGGGCGTAAACTGGCATTCCCCTTTAAAAAGAAGTCCAATTGATGATGTACAATCGCTTTCGTTACGTTTAATAAAATTGCACTTCTTTGTTCAATATTTTTACGTAACCATAAAAACTTTTTATATTTATCTTTTAGAAATTGGTTCGCTTTGTTGTCCGTTACATTATGTAACATTGTTTCATAGTCTGAGGATAAACTTATTTTCGGTAACGAGCGATCATTTATTTCAACCGTAACATTCCCATTTTCAACTCGAATATATAAATCGGGAATAATATAATTCGTTTTCGAAGTACTGTTAAATTGCGAACCAGGTTTCGGGTTTAATGATTGAATAATGGTCAATATATTTCGTATTTCGGTTTCATCAATATCCAGTTTCGTAGCAATAGCTCCCCACTTTGATAGAGATAAATCTTCTAGATGATCGGCAACAACTTTTTTTGCTATTTCATTCTGTGGGTAATAATGTTCCAACTGTAATAATAAGCATTGTTGAAGGCTTGTTGCTCCTACGCCAACTGGTTCTAACCCTTGCACAAGATGAAGAGCGCTCTTCACTTCAAATTCAGTTACCCCAAGGTGTTGAGCTGTTTCTCGAACCTCCTCTTCGTAGTAACCGCTTTCATTTAAAGTTGTAATAATATAGTGAACAATAAATTTTTCTTTATTAGTCAAGCGGAGAAAAGTGAGTTGTTCTAGTAAATCATTATAGAGGGTATTCCGTTCATCACTTATAAACTCCAGTGGTGAGGTCGTACTGGAATCGTTTGTCCTTGCAGTAGGACGTCGTCTAACATCGGAAAAGTAATCGGGGTAGGTTGTTTCCTCAATTTCAATAAATGGATTCTCAAGAGACTCGTTTTGAATAAAGCTTGCTAATTCTATAGATGAATATTGCAAAATAGATAATCCTTGCTTCATTTCAGGCGTCATGTTGAGCCCCATTTTTTGTTCCTTCGTTAAACTTAACTTCATGTTCTGAGACCTCCCTTCAAAAGATGTTGAAAAAGCGACTCAACTTGTCATATGGTCTGCGTATATCTCCAAATGCCATTTGTTCTCATTTATATTGTTAAAAAGTATGCCGGACTACCCTGGAAATATGTCTCACGTTCATATTAGGATTGAATTCATAATTTCATCTTAATAGAATGATAGCGTTTATGCAAAACGGATGGCACGAAATTTGCTAGAATATACATCAATTAATGAGTTGGTTAGGGTGGAATTTGGTAATAGTTATTTTTCATACCCAACGGCTAGGTTCATATGTTAAAATATGTTTGGACTTAAAACGAAAAAATTCATAAAGAGGTTCTAGTCACCCCTCTATAAAAAAACTAAGGAGTGAAAAGTATCTCTTCTTAGGGATGCTTTTTTTCTTCGTTAAAAGGAGAGTTCTTCATGAAAAACAAAAAAGCGCTTGTTGTATTTAGCGGGGGCCAGGATAGTACAACTTGTCTGTTTTGGGCTTTGAAAAACTTTGATGAAGTAGAAGCGGTAACGTTTGATTATAACCAACGTCACGTAGCCGAAATTGAATGTGCTAAGGAAATTACAACTGAACTAGGTGTTGAGCATCATATATTAGATATGTCTTTATTGAATCAATTGGCTCCGAATGCCCTGACACGAAATGATATTGAAGTGACAGCAGGTGAGAATGGTTCATTGCCGTCTACTTTTGTCCCGGGTCGTAATTTGGTCTTTTTATCTTTTGCTGGTATTTTGGCACATCAAATTGGAGCTTCCCACATTATTACGGGTGTTTGTGAAACAGACTTTAGTGGTTATCCTGATTGCCGGGATGATTTTGTCAAATCACTAAATGTAACATTAAATCTCTCAATGGATGAGAAGTTTGTTATTCACACACCGTTAATGTGGTTAAACAAGGCAGAAACATGGGAATTAGCAGATACATTGAACGCGTTAGATTTCGTAAAAGAAAAAACGTTAACATGCTATAACGGTGTTATTGGCGATGGTTGTGGCACATGCCCTGCTTGTGAATTACGTCGTAAAGGATATGAACAGTATATGGAGACAAAAAAGGAGAAGGTTCAACGATGATTCAACAATTCTATCCTCAAACTCAACATGATTATCGTTATGAGCTTAACAAAGACATGAATTTTTCAGCTGCTCATTTTGTCCCGAGCGAGGCTGCAGGGAAATGTCAAAATGTGCACGGTCATACCTATTTTGTCAATGTTACGATTGTCGGAGATCAATTAGATAAAAGCGGATTTTTAGTTGATTTTAAATTACTAAAAGATTTAGTCCATGGACGTTATGATCATCGTCTGTTAAATGATGAAACAGGTGATTTTAACGACGAAGATCCGAATCTATTCCCAACGACTGAAGTGGTTGCCCGTACCATATGGACGAATATTCAACAATACTTGAATGATTTAGAAAATAAACCGAAATGTGTTCAAGTCATTGTTAGGGAAACCCCAACGAGTTATGTTGTATACCGCCCGAAAGCGGGGGATTTTGATGAAGAAGAGTAAGATTCCAGTGTTAGAAATTTTCGGACCTACAATCCAAGGAGAAGGAATGGTAGTTGGTCGAAAAACGATGTTTGTCCGTACAGCGGGATGCGACTACCGTTGTTCTTGGTGTGATTCCGCTTTTACGTGGGACGGTTCCGCAAAGAACGATATTCGACAAATGCTCCCTGAGGCAATCTTTGATGAGTTGAAGGTTTTAGGGGACAACCGATTTGACCATGTAACAATTTCAGGTGGAAATCCAGCATTATATCCTCAAATGGGAAACTTCATCTCCTTACTTAAAGAGTATGAAATAGAAGTGGCATTGGAAACACAAGGAAGTATTTGGCAAGATTGGTTTTACGATGTTGATGACCTAACCATCTCTCCAAAACCGCCAAGTTCCGGAATGAAGACGGATTTTGATAAACTTGATATGATTATCGAAAATCTACGTACACGAGGTCTCGTGGAAACGAATGTAAGTTTAAAAGTCGTCATTTTTGATGATGAAGACCTTGAGTATGCGAAAAAAGTCCATTCTCGTTACAGGGACGTACCATTTTACCTTCAAGTAGGAAATCAGGATCTTACGACAGTAGATGATACCGAGCTTCGTCATACATTGATTACAAGTTATGAAACATTAATTGATAAAGTCGTAGATTCTTCACAGTTAAATGATGTTCGTGTACTCCCCCAACTACATACACTTGTGTGGGGAAATAAGCGAGGCGTTTAAGAAAAAACAGTTCGCCCAAATCCACATGTGGATTTGGGCTTTTACTTGCGTTCATGATAAGCATAATGGAAAGGGGGTGTTTCGCGAAGTGTAGATTCGTTTCCACCATCATATAAAATGTGGCTGCCATAGTTACGAAAATGAAATGGAACTGATTACTTTATACGAATCATTACACCTTCGAAAGAATGACCTTCAGCGTAAAGATAACTGAACTGTAAGGTTATTCAAGTAAATTAACCATAATTACCTTTTTTAAAAATTATGGTTAAGAATATATGAAACTTGAAAAGTG
Organism: Salirhabdus salicampi; assembly: GCF_024259515.1. Taxonomy (NCBI): domain Bacteria; kingdom Bacillati; phylum Bacillota; class Bacilli; order Caryophanales; family Bacillaceae; genus Salirhabdus; species Salirhabdus salicampi. The sequence goes on from NZ_JANBWE010000001.1 coordinate 728,395, forward strand.
TTGTCATTTATTAATGCTATCCTTTAAAATTTAACTAGAGAAACGAAACATATTACACGCCATTTCGATGGAGAATAACATTTTACGGAGGCATTTATGTACGAAGTGAAAAAATACCCCGAATTTTCTTGGTCCTTATCTAGACATAAGACATTAATGGATTGTGCTCGTAAGTATGGACTGCATTATTATGAATCTCATAATGGATGGCGTTTTGATTCGCCGGAAAGTTCGAAAAAAGCGTACCGGTTGAAAAAGATTACAAACATTCCGATGTTATTCGGACAAATCTTTCACGAACTAGTTGAGTCTGCAATGAAAGATTTATTACAACGTAATCACGTTCCATCGAAAGAAGCCCTTATAGAAAAAGCACGGAGAAGGCTAAATTCAGCTTATTTGGACTCTCGTGACCGAAAGAGCCTATGGTTTGACAAGCCAAACCGATATAATATGCTTTTTGAAATGTATTATAATGGTGAACTTGACCCTGATGTCATTAAAGACTATCGTGAACGGTTGGACATCGTTTTTTCAAATCTATTCCATAGTAAATCATTTCAGGATATTACGACACGACAAGAGACGATGAAATTTCATCAGGCAGAGGATTTCCGTTATACGTATGTAAATGACGTAAAAATCTTTGCAGTCATGGATTTATTATACCGTGACACAGAACAGGGAAAATGGGTTATTGTCGATTGGAAGACTGGAAAAGAGTCAGACAGTGATTATGAACAGTTGGCCATCTATGCTTATTATTTAATGCAAGAATTTAATGTCCCCTTAGAACAGATCGAAATTCGGAACGAATATTTATTAACAGGTCACCACCGGACATATGTATTAGATGAAAGGGATATCCAAACGATGTTACACCGGTTGACATCTAGTGTTCAGCTCATGAAAGGTTACCAAGCTGATATTCTTGCAAACGAGCCATTATCAATTGAAGAGTTCCCAATGACGGAACAAGCCCAACGATGTCAACGATGTAACTTTAAAGAAATTTGCTTAACATAGTCATGAAAAAGGTTGGAGGAACAAGAACCGATTCAGTCTTCGCGATATACAAACGGGGCAGAATTTTACAAGGTGTTGCCAATAAAAGCGACTCCAATTTTCTTGTTCAGAAATGAAGCAAAATCGTTAAATTTATATTGATAATACATTGAATTTTTACGGTCATATTACCCTAACAAGGGCGTTAGACAAAAAGGGGCTAAGGTATGCAAAACATATTAGTTATAATAACGATAATAGTTTCTATTATCCTTGTAGGATGTACAAATACTGGTGAAAGAGTTGAATCATCTAATGTAGCTACCCAAGAACAACTAACCGAAACGATTGAGCAACTTGAAACTGAATTAGATAGAAAACAAGCTATGATAAGTGAGTTGGAAAGCGAAAATAAGCAGTTGAAGGGATTGGTAGATCACCAAGAGTCACAGGACCAGAGTCAAGTTATCGTTGGTAAAGAAGGGCTGTTTATTAAACCTGATTTACTCTATCCTGAAGACATTTCTGACGAAGTAATTTTGAATTTATTAGGGGAACCAATAAATGCAAATAAGTTTGAGGATGCACACGGTGGATTTACTGTGGTTGAATTCATATACGATAACTTTTCAATCACTATTCAAAAACAGCCAAATAAACAATTAGTTAAGTGGTTAACGATAAAGGACTCTAATTTTGTAACAGAACGTGGGATTACAGTGGGGTCATCAAAAAGTCAAGTCGTGCAGGCATATGGTGAAAACTTTAGTGAAAATTTAAATGGAATATACTATGGTGAGAAAACAGGCATAAGTTTTTCTCTGGAAGATGGTTATGTGAAAGAAATAGACATTTGGTATACGTATGAATAAAATAATTTTTCACTTTAACTAAGGGTTTATTTTTTATAAGTTCATTATTCGTCGAAATGATTACATTCAGAAGAGATTACCTTTAGGTAAGATAGAAGGTAATGTTTACGATTATGTAGGAGTTGTTATAAATGGAGGAAATTTTTTTAGCAATTCTATTTTTTGTAGTTGGGCTATTTATACTTTATGTCATTATCGAAACGGCAGTTAGGCGAGGAATTAATAGTTCTGTCATAGGGCGGTTGATTGAAGATAGACATGGGATTATAGAAGATAAAAAAGAGAAGGAAAAGAAAAAATCGTTTTTAGATAATGATTTAGATGATTGACAAATACCCTTTTGTGCGTGCATGTTGAATTACTGCTTATGCTAGGCATTTAGTCCCTTTGAATAAAATAATGAGTTATAACCTTGTTGAATCAACGGAATGTTGGTTGAATAAGAAAGTGAATATACATAGTAAAAACACTCAGATTTAAACCTGAGTGTTTTATTTGTATCGTTACTCGCTATCTAAATATATGCTAATTAGCGTTGCTTACGGGTATTCTCTCCCCTTACTGAACCTACTCAACCTTTTTTCCGTATCCTATCCACTATAACAGTCTAACCATTCATGCATATAAACCTCTAATCGTTTCCGATACCGGTTAATACATCAGGCTGAGAAAACGAATGACCACCATAAACGTCACTATTCGAATCGAACACTATAAGGTATTGTATGTAAATAATGTTAAACCGTAAAAAGAAAGCTTTACGACTGATGTCAGTTATCATGAACAATTTGCGGAAGAATTAGGGCAGATGAAACATAAAATGTAGGGAAAGGGTAGAAACGACTTGATGGGGAGGTGTTTAAAAGTGGTAACCTTACCTGTATGGGTGTGGATTGTCTATTATACGTTTTTATGTATAACGATAGGGGCAGCCATAATAAAAATTATCCGAAAAGAAATGATCTTTATCTCTCTTTTGACAGTTGTTTTTGTGTTAACCGTTCCTTTTCTTATGTTTTTAAACAGTATAGCTAGAGGGGAAGAATTAAATGAATTTCAATTCTTCGTTCAACAACTCAAGCAAGGATCCTTGTGGTCACTTTACGCAATTTTCTCCTACTTGTATTTGCCCATTTGGTGGATCCTGTATTATAAACATTATAAAAAGAAGAAGAGTTATATTTTTATAAAATGACCCCGGTATCATCCGAGGTCATTTATTATATGTAGATGTTGAAGGGTTCGGAGGTAGCTATACTGTCATTTTTCCCTTGCTATGTTTAAATAAATTGACTTGGATCAATAATCATCCAAACGAAAAGTCCGACATTGGCTAATGATATAAAAAATGCTGATAAAAGAAAGCCGTTAATGAAACGTCGATGCACATTTCTCCTTTTCAAAACAAAAAGAAGTGGGAGAACATATACCCATTGAATAAAGCCAAGGAAAACCCGGCTAACGGTTAATACACCATCATCAATTATGAAACTATTAATAGATAGAACGTGATACAGTACGACAAAACAAATAAATACCAAAATCGAAATTAACATTCCCTTTCTCATATGAAAACCTCCAGTAAAGAAAATGTTGGCAGTTTATGTAAATATAAAAGAAAATACAAAAAGATGCAAGTACTATTTCCGAGATCCTTTGTGCAACCATTTTTGAAACAAATGAATTTGTCGTGTCGTCTAATCAATAAAGAATATGAAAAAGGAGGATGGATATGAAAAGGTTAGTTTTATTTATACTGTTAATGATGTTATTTATCTTAGGGTGTTCGGATGAAGGACTTAAAGGAGAACAACCACCAGATGCTTATATAACAATTGGTGGGAAGTCATATGAGACTATCCTTGGAACATATTGCTGGTCTTATAATGGTAAAGGACTTTGTGTTGATACAGCAGGTCCTAAAGAATTGTTAGCCTTTCATAACGAGGAACCTATTAAAGTCCAACCTGAAGAAACGATTACGTTTACGATGGATTTTGAGCCGAAACCAACAGAAGTTCATGCAACCGTTATAAAAGGCCAAAACGAAAGCAAAGTTGACGTTGCTAATAACTCTTTTACAGCTCCAAAGGAGAAAGGAGTATATTACTATTACTACGGTGTTTGGTGGAAAGATGACAAAGAATCAGATATTTATCAAGGAGATGCCTTTTATGCTTTTGCATTAGAAGTAAGGAAATAGGATGGGGTGTCTGAACAACAATGGGAAAATGTCTGGTACTTATGGTGATTATGTACATATAAGGTGTTTTTCACTGTTGAATTTTCATAACGTCATACTGCACATTTCCTGTGGATATTCTACATTTATCATAGGCTTAGTTCTTTTTAATCCGAAAACATGGTCATTATAACTCATAGTGCGATGTTGTCCCTATTTTCAAAATGGTTGGTTTCGTTATAATCTTAAGTAATAAGGGGGTATATAAAAATCGCTTAGGGGGAAAAGAAAAGATGCCAAATAAACAGTTTTTAGCTTTTGGAATTGTCATAATACTGATAGTTGCAGGGTGGATGACGTACGATAAAGCAACAGATGATACATATGAAGGAATGTCGATTATTCCGGAGGAACATGAAGATATACCCCTCTATGATGGATTAAAGCCGACTCAATCTGATTATGTCATTAAGGGAAATCAGTGGCGTGACATATATCATTTCTATACATCTGAATTACCATCCTTAGGATGGAAAGCCACTTATCATCAAACAGCACTTGATGATGATGATGCTAGTAATGATTGGGCTGGATTTTACACTCGGTGGGAAAAGGAAGGGTTTGACGGTGAAATATCCGTTTCGGCATCTTATATTGAGTCCACAGAAGAGACAGAAGTTAGATTTAACCATATGACAGCAGTACAATATACAACGTGGTTTGAAAAAGTCCCTGATGATATTTGTGTAGGTAAAGATCGTAACCATTGTGTTGAAGTTACAGACGAAGAAATAATTGAGTTTCTAGTAAGTTATATCAATCATGCCTCAGATTCTTCTAAGGTACCTAAGAAACGGGAGAATGCTGTATCTATAGATATTGATAATACCTTTGTAACAATCCATTATGAAGAAGATGAAATCATATACATTGAATCCAGTAAAGGGATCAAAACAATGAAGCCTGAAACAGAATTTATAGAGGGACTCAATAACATAATAAACGATAACAAGTAGCTAATTATGGCTGCTTTTTTTATTTAGGACTATTGACGGGTGAAGAAAGGCTATTTATAGTGCTATACTAACATTATGATCCTTTTTCCAAATATAGGATAAACGGAGGGGTTGGAGTAAGAAATACTAGTTATAGTTTCTTTGGGAGTAGCCAAAATGAGAGCCTGTTTTATATTAGATTGTGCATAGGGGGACGATTATGAATAAGGTTCGAATCGTAATTATTATCGGAATTCTATTTCTAATTTTAAATGCTTTTCTTATCTATAAGTTACTTGAGGCTACAACAAACCAACGTACATTAGTCAATGTCATTATGATGAATGAATTTAGTGAACAAATAAAAGAGATTCGTAACTTTAATCAGTTTGTTTTAAGATTAGTAGAGAAAGAGGAAAGTGAATTTCCAATTGAAAAGAAGGACGCAAAATTATATTGGGCACTTTCGGACCCTAAGGATTCGAGTCTCATAAAAACATTGTATATACCAAATAATACATATTCACCACACTTTCAGTATGTTGACTATCAAAGTGAATTGGAAAGAGAGTTTTCCGTTTTGCATCAGCAGTTTAAGGAAAAGCTATCAAAAATGAGTAAAGGTGAATTGGAAATGTTCTCTGAGAGATTCAATAGAGCTACGGAATATTTATATGAATCTGTCAATCGTTGGCAAAAGACACACGGTGTACCATTTAAAGTCAAGTATGAAATGAATGAAGATAAAATGATAACGGCGCTCTTACAATTTCGGAACTTAGGAAAGGAATTGGAAGCTATACAATAATGAGGAATTAAAATTTTGCTCTCATTTTACATAATATGAAACGAAAAAGCAGGAATATATTGAAAGATAACGAACTAATCGTTTTATGTGAATGTGAAAAAAGAGGAGTGGGAATTTATGAAATGGTACTTATTAGAACGAATAGTTGGTGTACTAACAATTATGACAGGATTAATCTACCTTTTCGGTATATATGGACAGATGGAAACAGAAGTCCAAATGTGGGGCATTGTGGCCATCTTGTTGGGTGGTTTTATCGTTTGGTCATCGAATCAAAAGAATAAGTCAGCAATACGTTTATTTTTACTACTTTCTACAATTATTCAAGTGCCTGCAATTATTTTATGGCTCCGACATAACGGTGGTATTATTTCTGATGGGACTCCTTCGAGTTCTTTTATTGTTCATTGGGGTTACGCAACTCCACATATTTTAATCGTCTTCATTGGGGTGTTTACGATTCTATTTTCCTTTTCGAAGGGTACACCATAAGAAGGTAATGTAGAAATGTGCTATGATATAGGCGAAAAAAGAAACGGGAAATGGTTAACGTTAAGAACATATTACATTTTATAGGTGAAAACTGTTCTAAAATTCCATTAACGGTAATAGTTAATAGTAAATTAAGCCTTTTTCAAAGGAGGATGTTAGTGACTATTAACAGTGAAAAAGTAACGGAGTTTTTGGACCGGTTTCAAAGTGACTTTCAAGAGTTCAAGCAAACACGTTCCATGCAAAATGTCCTTCAAATGAATGACCATATTACGAGTTCTAATGCCTATCATAAGCTACGGGCTGATGTTCCAGCATTGCCGTTCTTTGGTGACCTATTTTCAAAATATGTCACGGTGCACTTTAATCCTGTATTACCTCATAATGAAAAAGAATATTTATCGATGCTTAACGGTTTGTTATTAACGTATAATTTTGATCAGTTTTATGAAAGGCTCCTTCGCTTTGGCGAACTGTTTTATCGTGAAAAAGAATATGTTGATGCCTCTGATATCAAACAGTTAGCTTTTTTGCTGCCATTTGATCAAATGGAACGTCACTTCAATTTTGAAAAACGAGGCACATCGTTAAAAACCTACAAATATTTTAAAAATCTACAAAAAACCTTTACCCATAGTTGTAAGCTTTACCTCATTCCATATTCCTCTATAAGACTATCCTACAAATATTTTCCTAATGTTTTGTTACGCAACTACTTCCGTAAATTGTTAGACATTCTTTTCGCTGTTGAACGTAAAGTTATTGTATTTAAAGGAGAAGTGTTTGATCATTTACTCTCCAATATGAATTTGGAAAATAGTTATCGTATGGAAGAAAAAATGTTTTTACTATTTGAAGATGAATATACACAGTATGCCTGTAAATACAGTGTGTGGAACATCGATTTTAATGGACAAAACGTAAAATGTATTGTCGCTCATTCCTTTGACGATTCTGGTGTTATTGGGGACCTGCCAGAGCGGTACGCAGCAGAAATTGTCAAGAACGAGTTTTTGCGATAACGTCATAAAAATGGAATTTCCTGTTGACATCCTAATAAAACTACGTCATTATATTTTATAATGAACTGAATAATGAGCCCCTTTAAATACAGTCCTGTGAGGCTGAGAAGGATGAACGAAACGTGCAATCAGTGTAACTGTTTGTCATTTTTCTGTACGTATATCCAACTCCCTCACCATGCAGGTGGAGGGAGTTTTTTTATGGGCTCACCCAATTACATAATATAATAAAGCATGTCCCTTTTAAATGCAGTCCTGTGAGGCTGAGAAAGGGGTAACTACGAAAAAAGTTTACGTATCACAACATACGTATATACTTTGGCGTCGTATACCTCTTTGTCTCAAGGCAAAGAGGTTTTTTGTTGAATTCGATTCCAGATAAGGAGAGATGACGATGAACAATCTGTTAGAGATGTCGGCTCTATCCAACCAAGAAATTTTCGATTTGTTAGCGGAAGCAAAAGCGTTTCAAAAAGGGAAGGTATGGAAACCAACTGAACAAACCTTTGTCGCGAACCTCTTTTTTGAACCGAGTACAAGAACGAAGATGAGCTTTGAAGTAGCAGAGAAGCGATTAGGATTACATGTGTTACCTTTTTCAGCAGAAGCTTCCAGTGTCCAAAAGGGTGAGAGTTTATATGACACTGTTAGGACATTGGAAGAAATAGGGGTTCAGGCAGTGGTCATTCGTCACCCGGAAGATCGGTACTTTGATGAGCTAAATGGACGTGTTTCGATTCCGATTTTAAACGGAGGTGATGGCTGTGGAAACCATCCTACACAGTCATTACTAGACTTATATACAATTCAACAAGAATATGGACACTTTGAAGGACTAAATATTGTTATCGTTGGTGATGTGAAACATAGTCGAGTTGCACGTTCTAACGCTGAAGCGTTAAGTCGTCTCGGTGCGAAGGTGATTTTCTCTGGACCAGAAGAATGGGCAGACCCGTCTTTAGGGGATTATGCTCCTATGGATCATGCAGTCCAAATAGCGGACGTCATGATGATGCTCCGGATTCAACATGAGCGTCATGAAGCAACGATGAATGTGACGAAGAAAATGTATCATCAACATTACGGACTAACGGTTGAAAGGGAGCGCATGATGAAACGAGGAAGTATTATTATGCACCCAGCTCCAGTAAATCGAGATGTTGAAATTGCATCTTCAATAGTCGAGAGTGAAAAATCACGTATTTTTCCCCAGATGAAAAATGGGGTGTATGTCCGCATGGCTGTGTTAAAGCAAGCACTTACTTCTGAATCAATAAAAGGGGGACGTCAATATGTCAACACTACTGAAAAACGGGAAATTGTTTAAACAAGGAAGATTTGTCGAAGCTGACGTTTACATAGAAAAAGGGAAAGTAACAAACATTGCAACATCCATTGATATCGCCGCGGATGAAGTCATCGATGTAGAAGGAAATTTCATCATACCTGGTCTCGTCGACTTACATGTTCATTTACGGGAGCCGGGGGGCGAGACAAAAGAAACCATTGAAACAGGAACGAAAGCAGCAGCAAAAGGTGGGTTTACGACCATTGCTGCAATGCCAAATACGAGGCCTGTTCCAGATACAACTGAACATCTAGCAGCACTTCAGCAGAAAATTGCGGAATTCGCCCATGTACGGGTGCTACCATACGCCGCCATTACAGAACGCCAGCTAGGGGAGACGATCACAGATTTTGACGCACTGAAGGATTTAGGGGCTTTCGCTTTTACCGACGACGGTGTCGGGGTACAAAATGCCGGAACTATGTTGGAAGCAATGAAAAGAGCAGCTGAAAGAAACATGTCTATCGTGGCCCATTGTGAGGAAAATACGTTAATTAATAATGGGTCTCTCCATGAAGGGGTATTTTCCGAAAAACAAAACATTAATGGTATTCCGTCAGTTTGTGAATCGGTACATATTGCCCGGGATGTATTGTTAGCAGAAGCTGCAGGTGTACATTATCATGTATGCCACATTAGTACAAAAGAGTCCGTTCGTGTGGTACGTGACGCAAAACAGGCTGGTATCAACGTTACAGCGGAAGTTACACCTCACCACTTATTACTTTGTGAAGAAGATATTCCCGGACTTGATGCAAACTTTAAAATGAATCCACCATTACGAGGGAAAGAGGATCAACAAGCGCTTATCGAAGGATTATTAGATGGGACAATCGATTTTATTGCAACTGACCATGCACCACATACTGCAGAGGAAAAAGCATTAGGGATTGAAAGAGCCCCATTTGGCATTGTAGGACTGGAAACAGCATTTCCTCTGTTATATACGAACCTGGTAAAAAACAATGTGTTAACTCTTGAACAACTCGTAGAGTTTTTAACACATAAACCGGCAGAATCTTTCAATCTACCATTTGGGACAATAGAAATTGGGAAAGATGCTGACATTACCGTTATTAATATTAAGGATGAAAAAGAAATTGATCCAACTACGTTTGCTTCAAAAGGGAAAAATACACCATTTACGGGTTGGGCATGTCAAGGATGGCCAATTCGCACAATGATAGCAGGGAATACCGTTTGGACAGAAGAAACGAAACATAACTCCATTACAACACTATAAATAAAAGGGGCGGATAGGATTGAAGCGACAATTAATTTTAGAAGATGGAACCGTATTTGTTGGCAAAGCATTTGGAAGTGAGGGAGAACAAGAAGGAGAGGTCGTATTCAACACGGGGATGACAGGCTATCAAGAAATTTTATCTGATCCTTCTTATTGTGGTCAAATTGTAACCTTAACTTATCCGTTAATCGGAAATTACGGAATCAATCCTGATGATTTTGAAACAATCACACCTTCGGTTCACGGATTAATTGTGAAGGAAGTAGCAGATATTCCAAGCTATTGGCGAAGTGAGAAAAACGTAGATACGTTTCTTAAGGAACAAGGGATCCCCGGTTTACAAGGGATTGATACGAGAAAATTAACACGATTAATACGGAAACATGGAACGTTGAAAGGACAGCTTGCAAGTATGGAATCAAATGTTGAAGCGGTCGTGAAACGACTACGAAATACACCGTTTCCAAAGAATCAAGTGGAACAGGTATCCACGACGAAGCCATACCGTAGTCCTGGACGGGGCCTGCGCGTCGTTCTTGTCGATTATGGTCTGAAATTAGGTATTGCCCGGGAATTAACCAACCGTAATTGTGATGTCATCGTCGTTCCTTACAATACAACAGCAGAAGAAGTGTTACGCCTAAATCCAGATGGTGTCATGTTAAGCAACGGACCTGGGGATCCGAAAGATGTACCGGAAGGCATCGAAATGGTGAAACAGTTGCTTGGTCAAGTACCGGTATTTGGTATATGTTTAGGGCATCAATTGTTTGCCTTAGCTTGTGGTGCGAATACGGAAAAAATGAAGTTCGGGCACCGTGGTTCCAACCACCCAGTGAAAAACATGGATACAGGTAAAGTTGATATGACATCCCAAAACCATGGATATACCGTAAAAGAATCGTCACTACAAGGTACGCGATTAGCCATTACTCATAAAGCTGTAAATGACGGAACTGTTGAAGGGTTAAAACACTTAGATTACAACGCGTTTACAGTACAATACCACCCTGAAGCGTCACCAGGACCTGAGGATTCTAATAAACTATTTGATCAATTTGTTACAGCGATGATAAACGAAAAGAAAGAGGTGCTTCAACATGCCTAAACGTACAGATATCCAAAAAATATTAGTTATCGGATCTGGCCCGATTGTCATCGGTCAAGCAGCAGAATTTGATTATGCAGGAACACAAGCATGCCAAGCATTAAAGGAAGAAGGATATGAAGTTATCCTCGTAAATTCGAATCCTGCAACGATTATGACTGACACAGCCATGGCAGATCGTGTCTATATCGAACCGTTAACTGTCGAATTTGTCAGTCGTATTATTCGAAAAGAAAGACCGGATGCCCTCGTACCTACCCTTGGTGGGCAGACAGGATTAAATTTAGCAATTGATTTACATAAATCTGGTGTTCTAGCAGAGTGTAGTGTAGAAATTTTAGGGACAGATTTAGATGCGATTGAACAAGCGGAGGATCGGGAAAAGTTCCGTGCGTTAATGAACGAACTGAATGAACCTGTTCCGGAAAGTGAAATTATTCATAGTTTAGAAGAAGCGTATCAATTTGTCGAAAAAATTGGCTATCCGATTATTGTTCGACCTGCCTACACTCTTGGTGGAACTGGTGGAGGTATGGTGTATAACGAAGAAGATTTAATCGAAATTGTTTCAAGCGGTTTGAAAAATAGTCCAGTAAGCCAATGTTTAGTAGAAAAAAGTATCGTAGGGTTTAAAGAGATTGAGTATGAAGTAATGCGTGACGCAAATGACGAAACGATTGTCGTTTGTAATATGGAAAACATTGACCCAGTTGGGATTCATACAGGGGATTCAATCGTCGTTGCCCCGAGTCAAACGTTATCTGATCGGGATTATCAACGTTTGCGGAATGTGTCCTTAAAGCTCATACGCACACTAGGTATTGAGGGCGGTTGTAACGTTCAGTTAGCCTTAGATCCAAATAGCTTTGATTACTACATCATTGAGGTAAACCCAAGGGTAAGCCGTTCATCAGCCTTGGCTTCGAAAGCAACAGGCTACCCAATTGCGAAACTAGCGGCAAAAATTGCCGTGGGATTACATTTATCTGAAATGGAGAATCCGGTAACAGGAAAGACGTATGCCTCCTTCGAGCCGGCCCTTGACTACGTTGTAAGTAAGATCCCTCGCTGGCCGTTTGATAAATTTGCCGCCGCGAATCGTACTTTAGGAACACAAATGAAGGCTACGGGTGAAGTGATGGCGATTGGACGTAATATAGAAGAATCATTATTAAAAGCTATCCGCTCTCTTGAATCAGATGTTATGCACATGGAAGTCGAAGGATTTGACCAATTGTCTGATAAGGACTTACAACGACGGATTGAGCGGGCTGACGATGAGCGCTTGTTCGTTATTGGTGAGGCGTTTCGTCGAGGTGTCACAATAGAACAAATTCATCAGTGGAGCGGGATCGATTATTTCTTCTTAATGAAGATGGAAGGGATTATCAATCTTGAGAAAAAGCTTCAAGCTCATCCAAGTAATATTGCCCTTCTTCAAGAAGCAAAAGAGAAAGGTTTTTCAGATGTAGCCATTGCTAAACTATGGAACAAAACCGAAGTAGAAATATACGAGTTGCGTAAAGAAAAAGGGATTATCCCTGTATATAAAATGGTAGATACATGTGCAGCAGAGTTTGAATCTGAAACTCCTTATTATTACGGAACATATGAAGAGGAGAATGAATCGAGTAAAACAGATAAGAAAAGTGTTATTGTGTTAGGTTCTGGACCAATTCGAATTGGACAGGGGATTGAATTTGATTACTCATCGGTCCACTCTGTTTGGGCAATTAAAGAAGCAGGCTATGAGGCAATCATTATTAACAACAACCCAGAAACCGTGTCTACCGACTTTAGTACGTCAGATAAGTTATATTTTGAACCATTAACGGTGGAAGATGTTATGCACGTCATCGATTTAGAACAGCCAGAAGGAGTTGTCGTTCAGTTTGGAGGACAAACAGCTATTAATCTAGCAGATGAATTAGCGGCACGCGGTGTAAACATTCTTGGAACAACATTGGAAGATATGGATCGAGCGGAGGACCGGGATAAATTTGAACAACTGCTATCACACTTAACTATTCCCCAACCAAAAGGTCGTACGGCAACGTCTGTACAAGGAGCCGTAAAGGTTGCCAATGAAGTTGGATATCCTGCCCTTGTACGTCCTTCATACGTACTAGGCGGGCGAGCAATGGAAATTGTGTATAATGAGACAGATTTACTTCGTTATATGGAAACAGCCGTAAAAGTGAATCCACAACATCCAGTCTTACTAGATCGTTATTTAGTCGGGAAAGAGATTGAAGTGGATGCCATTTCTGACGGTGAAACAGTGTTTATTCCAGGGATTATGGAGCATATTGAAAGGGCTGGTGTCCATTCCGGTGACTCGATTGCAGTTTATCCGCCCCAAAGTTTATCAGTGAACACAAAGCAACAACTCATTGATCAAACTGTTAAACTAGCAAAAGGATTAAACATTGTCGGTCTATTAAACATTCAATTCGTGTTACATGAAGGGGAAGTATACGTGTTAGAGGTGAACCCACGCTCAAGCCGTACTGTACCATTTTTAAGTAAAATTACTGGCGTACCGATGGCAAATCTTGCAACGAAAGTCATTCTAGGAGAGAAATTACTTGAATTAGGATATGAAACAGGGTATCAACAAGAACCATCCGATGTATATGTGAAGGTACCAGTATTCTCATTTGCGAAACTGCGTCGAGTGGATATTACACTAGGACCTGAAATGAAATCGACTGGGGAAGTAATGGGGCGGGACATTAGTCTGGAAAAAGCGTTATATAAAGGACTTATCGCCTCCGGGATGAACATCCCAACACACGGTTCTGTTCTTTTCACTGTAGCTGACAAAGATAAGGAAGAGGCGCTACCCATTATCCAGCGTTTTCACGAGCTGGGGTTTGACATATTAGCAACAGAAGGTACCGCCCAGTACGTACGACAACATCACCTTCCAGTAACGATCGTGAATAAATTAGGTGGAGAAAAGCCTAACCTGCTAGATGTTATCCGGAAAGGAGAAGCACAGTTTGTTGTAAATACGTTAACAAAAGGAAAACAGCCTGCTCGTGATGGATTCCGTATTCGCCGTGATTCGGTCGAAAATGGCGTGGTTTGTTTCACTTCACTAGATACAGCAAAAGCGTTACTACGTGTTCTAGAAATGGTTACGTTCACATCAACAGAGATGCCTCAAATTGCAAAGCGAAAAGCGGTGATGGCATGAAGATAAATGACTTAACGATTACGAGTCATAAGGAAATTGCTAAGGATATATATGAAATGAAATTGACAGGTGAGGCATTGCAAATGCCTCTTCCTGGTCAATTTGTCCATGTAAAAGTGGGAAGAGGAACAGATCCTTTATTACGGAGACCCATTTCAGTCTGTGATACCGAGGGACAATCATTTACAATGTTGTATCGTGCTGAAGGAAAAGGAACAACCCAACTATCTAAAGAACAAGCAGGTCAACGTGTAAATGTCCTTGGCCCATTGGGGAATGGTTTTCCAACTGACTCTATTTCTCCAGGAGAGACGGCTCTCCTCGTTGGTGGGGGAATCGGTGTTCCACCACTTTATTACTTATCGAAAACATTACAAGCAAAAGGTGTTAACGTCATCCACGTTTTAGGATTTCAAACGAAAGATGTAGTCTTTTATAAAGAAGAATTCACAAAATTAGGACCTACCTATGTGGCAACAGTCGATGGAACCGAAGGTACGAAAGGGTTTGTGACAGATGTTATAGTAAGCGAAGACTTATCCTTTGATGCTCTTTATTCTTGTGGTCCTACTCCAATGTTAAAAGCTCTTGAGCAACAATATGGCAATCAACGAATGTATTTGTCCCTTGAGGAACGGATGGGGTGTGGTATAGGAGCATGTTTTGCATGTGTGTGCCGAACACAAGCTGACCCAAATGGTGTAGATTACCGAAAAGTGTGTAGTGATGGTCCAGTATTTCCAGCAGGGGAGGTTGCCCTATGAACCGATTGCAAGTAGAGTTGCCTGGATTATCATTAAAGAACCCCATTATGCCAGCTTCAGGGTGTTTTGGTTTTGGGAAAGAATACGCAAAATTATATGATTTATCAAAACTTGGTGCAATTATGATTAAAGCAACAACGGATCAGCCACGTTTCGGTAATCCAACACCAAGGGTAGCAGAGACTCCTGGTGGGATGTTAAATGCGATCGGGCTGCAAAATCCTGGACTAGCAGGCGTTCTTGAGCATGAACTTCCATGGTTGGAGCAGTATGATGTACCAATAATAGCGAATGTAGCAGGTTCGCAAATGGAGGATTACGTGAAGGTTGCCTCTCAAATTTCACAGGCACCAAATGTGAAAGCATTAGAATTAAATATATCCTGCCCAAACGTTAAAACCGGTGGGATAGCGTTCGGGACCGATCCAGACACCGCAGCAAAATTAACAGCTGCTGTGAAAGAAGTGTCAACGGTACCAGTTTATGTGAAGCTTTCGCCAAATGTAACAAACATTGTTACCATTGCCAAGGCCGTTGAAATGGCAGGTGCAGATGGTTTAACAATGATTAACACTTTGACAGGGATGCGGATTGATATAAAATCTCGCAAGCCGGTTTTAGCAAACGAAACAGGTGGTCTATCAGGCCCTGCTGTTAAACCTGTTGCGATTCGAATGGTACATGAAGTTAGTCAGGCCGTATCTGTACCAATTATTGGAATGGGTGGAGTGCAAACGGCGGAAGATGCGGTCGAATTTCTCCTTGCAGGAGCAAGTGCAGTTGCAGTTGGAACGGCGAACTTCATTAATCCCTTTGCTTGTCCACATGTTATCGAAGAACTTCCAACTATCATGGATGAATTAAAGGTAGATCACATTACACAGTTAATCGGAGGGAGTTGGAAAGAAAATGAAGAAGCCACTTATAGTCGCTCTTGACTACGCCAATGAACAAGAGGTGAAAAAATTTTTTACCCCCTTCGATGGGCAAGTTTTATTCGTAAAAGTTGGAATGGAGCTTTTTTATCAAACAGGTCCCCAATTGATTACAGAATTAAAAGAAGCAGGACATCATATTTTCTTAGACTTAAAATTGCATGATATTCCTAATACGGTCAAAGGGGCTATGAAGGGGCTAGCTAAATTAGGTGTTGATATCGTGAATGTTCATGCCGCTGGTGGGAAAGACATGATGGAAGCTGCTCTTGAAGGTCTCGATATCGGAACACCTCCCGGGACAGATCGACCGCTTTGTGTTGCTGTTACTCAACTTACTAGCACAACACAATGGATGATGGAGGAAGAATTGCTAATCAACCGGAATTTAGGTGACGTCGTTTTAAGCTATGCACAACTAACAAAACATGCAGGGTTGGATGGTGTTGTTTGTTCCGCCCTTGAGGTGCCGAAAATTAAATCTATATGTGGTTCCAATTTTCAAACGATTACACCAGGTATACGACTTGCTGGTGATGCTAAACAAGATCAAAAGAGAGTAGTGACACCTGCAGATGCAAGCAAACTCGGAAGTGACGCCATCGTTGTCGGTCGTAGCATTACGCAGGTAAAAGAACCAGTAAAAGCATATGAGAACATACAATTGGAATGGGGGATGCTTAATGAAAAAAGCAATCGCATCAAAACTGTTAGAAATTGAAGCTGTTTCATTACGACCTAACAATCCATTTACGTGGTCATCCGGGATAAAGTCCCCAATTTATTGTGATAACCGTTTAACAATGTCGTACCCAGTCGTTCGACGACAATTAGCGGAAGGATTGGCTAACCTTATAAAAGAACATTATGGAGAAGTTGATGTAATAGCTGGTACGGCAACAGCCGGAATTCCACATGCAGCATGGGTAAGTGAACAATTAGGCTTACCTATGGTTTATGTAAGAAGTAAAGCAAAAGGTCACGGAAAAGGAAATCAAATCGAAGGTAAAGTGATAGAAGGGCAAAAAGTAGTCATAATCGAAGACTTGATCTCTACCGGCGGTAGTGTCATAAACGCTGCACAGGCGTTACGAGAAGTAGGTGCAAATGTTTTAGGTGTAGCGGCCATCTTTACATACGAGTTAGAAAAAGGAACAAAACAGTTGGAAGAGGCGAATGTAATCTGGCATACGTTAACGGATTTTTCAACTCTTGCTAAAGTTAGTGTAGAACAAGGTCATACTGATCAAGAAGATATACAATCATTAACGAAATGGAAGCAGGATCCTGAGAAGTGGATTGTGGAAGTAAAATAGAATAGAGATAAAATGATGGAGAACAGCTATTGTTAAAGTGTTCTCCATTTCATTTTCCCATGGCAATTCAGCATCTTTATCAAGACCGGTATGATTACTCGCCTTGATGCAGTAAGTAGCCAGCTTGCTGAAGTGATTCACAAACAGCATCCAGTTGTTCTTCCCGGTCAGCTTCAATCGTATGTAAGTGTACTCCATCCGTTAATTCTGAGAGTAATGATGCCTTCGTCTTTTCTACTCTTTCAACAAAATGGTCCACATCTAGGCGGTTACTTAACATGAGTGAGCCGGTTAAATGGCCGTAAATGGCATGTTCAACAGTTACGCTCTTTACGGTTACTCCCTTGTCTACAATGAGATAAAGTTCATCACGAGTTTTCTCAGGAGGATGCTGACATGCAATGACACGTTCAATTTTTACGGAATCCTTTTGCAGAACATAACCTTGTGCTGTAGCAATAATCGGTATGTTTTTAGCCTTAAGAAGCGAAATATCTTGGACAATGACTTGCCGACTCACATTTGCCTTTTGTGCTAATTCGCTACCTGTTAAAGGTGTTTCGCTCGATTTTAACCATTGATGAATCTGATTTCTTCTATTTTCACCTAACATTTTTTTTTGATCTCTTGTCATTAAATTCCCCCCAAATTTCCAAGATAAGTGTCTATGTTTCGTTTAGTACATTCTTTAATACATTAACGGCTTGTAGAATTTCATATTTTAAAGTTTGTCGTCCAAAGGATATTCGAACGAGTTCTCTTGATTCATCCGGAGTTCGCCCGATTGCTAACAATGTTTTTGAAGGAGATTGTTGCCCTACTGAACAAGCCGAACCTGTAGAGACAGCTATATTGTTACGGTTATATTGTAGCATAACATGTTGTCCTTCGAATCCTTTTACTCGAAAACCAATAATTTGTGGAATAGATCGATAATTTCCTTCAATATGAATGCCATTGTATGTACTCACTTCTTGCAAAAACAATTTTTTTAAAGATTGATATTTTTTCATATCACGAGCTAACGATTTCATTGACTCTTCAGCAGCAATGGTAAATGCAGTAATTCCAGGAACATCAACAGTTCCTGGCCGAAATCCTTTTTCGTGTGTGGTGCCATCAATCATCGGTTTCCAATTCACCTTAGGGTCAATATAGCAGGCGCCAACTCCTTTAGGACCATAAACTTTGTGGCTGGATACCGTAATGCTTGATAAGTGGTAATTCTCAATATCTAGATGTGTCTTAGTAAAGGATTGAACACAATCACTATGAAATAAAATGTTTCTTTTTGATAAGATTTCCACAATTTCTTTTATTGGTTGAATAGTGCCTATTTCATGATTTACATGAGCAATGGATACAAGAATTGTATCTTCACGAATTTCTTTTTCGAGTCGACCTGGATCTACTTCCCCATATTCATTTACGTCTAGAAAAGTAACGTCGAAACCGTTTAATTCTAGTTTTCGAAATGTATTATACACAGATGTATGTTCTGTTTTGGTTGTAATTAAGTGTTTACCCTTATGTTTATGGGCATGGACAAGAGAAGTAATAGCATAAAAATTTCCTTCAGAACCTCCACTAGTAAAATATACACCATCTTTAGCTCCATTCAATAACCTTGCAATCTTGGCCCTTGCTGCCTCCAGCAACTGATTTGCTGTAGTTCCGATATCATGTGAACTGCTTGAGTTACCATAATATTTTGTCGCTACTTCAGTATAGGCCTGCAATGACTGATCTGACATGGGGGAAGTTGCCGCATAATCTAAATAAATCATCGATATTATCCTCTCAATCTATTATATGTGCATAAAATAAACCCTTGTTTTTTATTAAAATATATGTAAATACATGTGTCAAGACACATGTAAATTAAATGTGTATGTGTAAGGGGGTGGTAACATGCAGGAGATAGATACAGAAGTCCTTGTTATAGGTGGGGGAATTTCTGGATTAATGGTAGCGGAACTTCTTTCATCCAAAAAACAAGTGACTATCATTTCAAAAGGTAATATTCTTAACAACAACTCTATATTGGCCCAAGGAGGTATAGCATCCGCTTTCTCACACAACGACAATTGGACAAATCATTTTTGGGATACGGTAAAAGCTGGAGATTTTCATAATAATGAAGAATTAACTAAATTATTTGCACGGAAAGGACCACAATCAGTTTGTGGTGGGGGATACAACCACCGCTATACGTTACACTCAGGTGTCATGATTAAAGACAATCATATTACATCTGCTGGAAGTATTACGAATGCAGTGAACCATTTTAAACATAGGCTTGGTCACATGGTAAAAATAGAAGTTGAGACGAAAACGGAGAGGGAAGTACTTGAGGCGATTGAAGCCGGAGTCGACATTATCATGTTTGATAATTGCTCACCTAGTGAAGTTAAAGGATATCAAGCCCTTGTCCCAAGTCACATCATTACAGAAGCTTCCGGTGGTATCAACCTGGAAAATCTTTCTCTCTATCGTGATACAGGAGTAGATTTTATTTCCCTGGGGTGTTTAACTCATTCAGCCCCTAGTCTAGATATAAGCTTTCGCTTAAGGGAGGAATCTAATAAATGAATGTTTTAGATGTTTTGGAACCTTCGCAAATTCCTAACCGATATAAGGAAATGTCAGATCAGGAGTTAGAAATACGTGCAAAACAAATAAAGAAAAAGTTAGGACCTAATTTATACATACCGGGACACCATTATCAGAAGGATGAGGTTCTCCAATTTGCCGATGATACCGGAGATTCACTGCAATTAGCTCAAATGGCTGAAAAAAATCAAAAAGCGAAATATATTGTGTTTTGTGGTGTACATTTTATGGCTGAAACGGCTGATATTTTAACAAATGAAGATCAAACAGTTGTGTTGCCTGATATGAGGGCGGGATGTTCTATGGCTGATATGGCTGATATTCACCAGACAATCCACGCATGGGAAGAATTGCAGAATACATTTGATGACACAATAATGCCGTTAACCTATGTAAACTCAACTGCTAGCATTAAGTCATTCGTTGGTAAACATGGAGGAGCTACTGTTACCTCTTCGAATGCGAAACGAATGATAAAATGGGCGCTTTCCCAAAAGAAGCGCATTTTGTTTCTTCCTGATCAACATTTAGGTAGAAATGTGTCATATGAATTAGGTGTCCCCCTAGAACAAATGGCAGTATGGGACCCACTGAAAAAAGAATTAATATATGAAGGAGATAAACAAAATATTTTAGTGATCTTATGGAAAGGTCATTGTTCAGTTCATGAAAAATTTACCGTTGAGCATATTCATGCTTTACGTTCCCAATTTTCCGATATGAACGTAATCGTTCACCCTGAATGTACTTTTGACGTTGTACAAGCAGCTGATACATCGGGTTCTACGAAAGAAATTATTGATGCCATTAATCATGCTCCAAAAGATAGTCGCTGGGCAATCGGAACAGAAATGAACCTCGTAAATCGATTAATAAAATCAAATCCAGATAAACATATTGTCTCCTTAAATCCAAATATGTGTCCATGTCTTACGATGAACCGAATTGATTTACCACATTTTGTTTGGGCATTAGACATGATCGAAATGGGTAAACCTGTGAATGAAATAAAAGTAGAAGACGAAACAGCTCACTTTGCCCGCTTAGCTTTACAAAGAATGCTTGAACGAGTGTAGGTAACTATAAACAATATTTAGAATTATGCCGAATATTGTAAATGATGGACTCTATATTGCTCTCGTTAAGAACATCTACAGTTTGAAGGTAAGACGTATATTTATGTGATTGTTTTTTGCTTATTTCATCAGTTATATTGCATTCTTCAACCTGTTCATAATCAGTTGCAAATAAAATCACATATACAACTGAAACGTGAAGTGGTGATACTTTTTCTTTGAGCCACATTGCCTCATCGGGAAGAGTTTTATAATCAATAATGACATCAATTCCATACGTTAAAAAGTTTTTCGTTAAAATAAAAATGTTATCCCAAATAAGACGGTACTCTTTCAAACTTCTCTTTCTACCGTTCAAGTGCATTTCTTGAATAAAATCACCTGGGATTAGTGCACAGTTAGGAATTTGTTTTGATAAAGCGTGGGCAATTGTTGACTTTCCGGTTCCGGAGGGCCCGGAAATGATGTAGACAGATCGGCTCATAAGCGACCCCTCATGACGTTATAATATCATCAGAAAGCCAAAGACATCGCAATTGATGCTTTGGCTTTTCTTTATTTTTGAATAAACATTTGTGTCCAATGGTTTCCTTCGGTTTCATGACCAACGCCAATATGAGTAAACTCTTCTGTTAAAATATTTTTGCGGTGGCCTTCACTATTCATCCAAGATTGGACAACCTCTTCTGGCGATTGTTGTCCTTGTGCAATGTTTTCTGCAGCAGACTGATAATCAACACCATTGTCACGTATCATATCAAACGGAGACCCGTACGTTGGACTCGTGTGTGAAAAATAGTTATTTGCTTGCATATCTTCTGACTTTGTACGAGCAATACCACTTAATTGTGTATCAATTTTTAGCTCGGATAAGCCATTATTTCGCCTCTCTTCATTTGTCAACTCCACTACTCTACGTTCAAATTCGCTTAAACCTTCGGCATCTTGTCCACCTTGACTTTGTTGTTCATTCGTTTGTTGTTGTTGTTGCGGTTGCTGGGACTGATTATTACCTTGTTGTTGAATATTTCCATTTTGTTGATTTTGACGTTGTTGTATTTGTTGATCCCCTGATTGTTGTCCGTGTTGGTTTGAATTACCGTGGTCTTCTGATGTGTAGAACTCATACTTAGCTTCTTGAATGACTTTTGCTCGTGTATGCGGATAGTCTTCACTAGACATATTTGTATTCATACTTGATATATTGTCATTGTTATTGTTTCTCTGACGATCATCCATGACATAATCACCAGTATTACAAGCAACTAAACCTGTAAGCATTATAGTAAGACTAAACAATTTTATAAATGTAAGTCTCATGTTTTTCCCTCCTTTTTTGTTCGTTTGTCATATTTTTCGTTTAGTTTTTAAAAATATATATGGTAAAAGAAGTAAAACTAACGTTTAGTATTTTTTTACTATATGCGATTCTTGTCGAGAGAGAAGGTAGGTATAGGACACCACCCCTTTTTTATATGTATGTAGTATGGAGATTTTTTTGTAATTACCTTCCATCGGAACAAACGAAGTGGGGTGGAGGATGTTCAATGATCAAAGACGAATTCCAGTCATTTGCCGGGGATGGGCAGTAACTTTCATACTTATAATGACCCTTTTCACTGCCTGTGAAGCTGAAACGAAACAAGCACAAAGAGTAGAATCATTAATAAATGAAAAAAATGCACATTTGCAAAATGTTTATTTTGAAGTTGAGCAATACGGTGAAAAAGTACTTACTTTCTTAACTATTCTGGATGAGCGAAACGAAGCATTTTTGAATCATGCAAAAAAAGGAAAAGATAACGTTAAGATGTATGAGGATCAAGATTACGTAAATATGGGTTATTATATTGGGACAACATTAAAACAATTAGAAAAGGAATTTTTAAAGGAAGTTACAGAACCACCATTGCCTCTGACAAAAGCACACCGAATGTTAAAAGATACCGTCTATTCTTATACGAACGTAGGGGAAAATTATAAACGGGTTATGCAATTAATGGAACAAGGTGAAATTGAGGATGCTATGTTTTTTTTGGAAGTGACTCGAGATTGGGTGAAAAGTGCTACTGATACCCTTGATAAAGTGAAGGAGGAAATGGAAAAAGTGAAGGAGCAGTATTATCCATAATGTTCTTAATTTAATGAAGTAATGAGAAATATAACGGAACAAGGTCGTACATTCGACAATTTCACATACTATCGATGAACGTCTACATTGTCGGCATCTTCATTGGTTAGAGAATACATTTCAATCAAAATCTTGAAAAAATATTCCCGAAAATGTACGAAAAAGTCTAACTTTTTGCTAAAATGAACCGTAAAAGAAATGGAGGATGAGGACAATGAATGAAAAAGTAGTTTGTCATAATGCACCTGCTGCAATTGGACCATATTCACAAGCGATTAAAACAAAGGATTACATATTTATATCTGGACAAATCCCGTTAAATCATGAAACAGGTGAAATCCCCGAGCAGTTTGCTGATCAAGTAGAACTTGTACTACGAAATATTAAGGCTATTGTGGAAGAAGCTGGATCATCTTTGGAAGATGTAGTGAAAACAACGGTTTTTCTATCGGATATAAATCATTATGCTCAATTTAACGAAATTTATAGTACATATTTCGGTGACATTATGCCAGCACGTTCAGCAGTTGAAGTATCCAAGCTTCCGAAGGACGTTCAGGTTGAAATTGAAACGATAGCATTAACAAAAGAGTAAAGGTTGGAGAGGAGAACCGACATGACTACAATTGGGTTAATTCGTCATGGCGTTACAGATTGGAATGTTCAACGACGGGCACAAGGCCAAACAGATATCCCATTAAATCAGGATGGCTTAAACCAAGCACAAGCATTGGCAAGACGTCTTCTAGGAGAACAGTGGGACATGGTCGTTAGTAGTGATTTGTCTCGGGCATATGTTACTGGGAAAACGGTTGCCAACCTTCTCCAAATTCCAATTATAAAAGATACACGTCTGCGGGAAATGTACTTTGGTGAAGTGGAAGGATTAACGAAAGAAGAGCGGATTGAGAAGTGGGGACCACAATGGAAACAGTTTGATCACGGTGGCGAAACGAATGAAGAGGCCCGCTCACGAAGTGTGGACTGTGTGGAAGAAGTTTGCCTGCAACATCCTAACAAGCGCATTTTATTTATAAGTCATGGAGCTACATTGAATCAGTTAATGATAGGTTTGATGAAGGATGAAACGTTTGATGTAAGCTTTTCAAATACATCCATTTCAGTTTTACAAAAACAAGCCGATAAATGGTCGTTACAGGTGTTAAATTGTGCGAAACATTTAGGTGAAGGTGTAAGGTAATTAAGGACATCCCAAAATGGGATGTCCTTAATTTTTCGATGCTTATTAGGTGTGTAGCTTGTAGTATCAAATATGGTGTTGAGCAAAACGGTGATGAAAATGGATGAAGCAATTAACTTTAATAAAATGCCATTTCGTTATTAAATTAAATTTAAATCCACTTCCACCCTCCATCAATCCATTTCGTGAAAATTAGTTATACTTCATTATAGTACAGTTGTCCTCTTTCACAACAGTTGGAAACCCGTGCGGCTCATGAAAAATAAAACAAGTGATTATCTCTTTTGGTATAAATATCCGGAACAACATTTCTGACAGCGAAAGTCGATTTTTTCATGACAAGGTCCACAAACGCGAAAACGACAGTTATTACATTCAAACCAAAGCCATTCCTTAAATAATGTCGTATTACAGTTATTACACAAGACTACCATCTCTACATTCCCCTTTTTTCGTTTTTTCTTTATTATACGAATTCCAGATTCCAAAATATGATAGTTAGTTGAGATTCAAATAGTATTACTAGTCACATCGTATGGAATGACAGGTTGCAGGAAGATCGGTGTGGTCTTACTCAGTTAATATAGGTGATTTTTAAAAAATACGAAACTAGTTTGTTCAAGCCTGGAATGGAACTGAATACACTGTATAGGAGGGAGGATGTTAGGTGTGGGCATGTATGTATGGAATATCGTCATCTGGTTATGGATGCTTTTAATGGTGATTTATATTATGAGAATAATGCGAGGGCGTAGTGATCGGCATGTGGCAAATGTTTGTCTTGGTATGATAATGTCATTTTATATAGCCATAGTAACAAATCTCTATGTAAGTACATTAGTGTCTTTCTTTATTGCATTTTTAATTGGGGTTTCCATTATTCTAACAACTACAAATAGTCTAGCAGTAAATACGATATTAAATGGCGTTACGCAATGTATAATGTCCTCGTTAATGGGGGGGATGGTACCAATGATGGTTACATATGAACAATGGCTTGTCATGTTACAGCTATTTACAATTTTAACGTATTTTCTTTTTTTATTAATGATATTGTCTTTTCATACTAGGACATTGAAATGGTTTGCATTCCATATTATTACATTTTTTATGTTTGGTGTCACGTTATGTTACATAAACTTGTAACATTTTCACTAATTCTTAATAATCTTTTAAAATAAATGAATGGAGTCTTATGTTACGATTA
The DNA here is from genome assembly GCF_024259515.1 of Salirhabdus salicampi. Classification (NCBI taxonomy): domain Bacteria; kingdom Bacillati; phylum Bacillota; class Bacilli; order Caryophanales; family Bacillaceae; genus Salirhabdus; species Salirhabdus salicampi. The sequence continues at coordinate 753,918 of NZ_JANBWE010000001.1, forward strand.
AGGAGGTTAAAATAGAGCGGAAGGTGTTGAGGGGATTGGTAAGAATTATGCTTAGTGTATCGATTGGTGTTATAGCTGGTTTTACCGGAGGATTAACGTTAGACCGGAAATTTCACCCAGATTACTTTATTTTAGGTACCCTTATCTCCTTGTTGATCATCTTCTGTTGGGAAATAAGACGTGTGCACATATTGGAAAAAACCAATGAGTCTGAAAATCAACAAGCATAAGCCAGTATCATAAAATGGAATCAACTTGAACGTTTAACTTAAATATGATATGTTTTTATTACAATACAATACTTATCAAGAGTGGATGAGAGAACTGGCTCGACGATTCCACAGCAACCTGCCTATGCAAGGTGCTCCAACCAGCAAAGCTGTCGCTTTGGGTGATAAGGAACGGAAACGGTTCTAAAGGTTCTTTTTGCCCTCGGCGAAAGGAGCCTTTTTTATTATGGACCCTTGTAAAGAATTGTAAAACAGCAATTAAAGGAGTCGTTACTATGGACGCAAACAGAGGTTTTATGGCAAAACAAATGGATATCGACGTATTTACAAGACATGTACTCGATTGTATCCGCCGGGAGTTAAAGGAACAAGGTCGGATCGTGTTAGCTGAAATAAATAAACATGGAAACGGAAATGTAGAGATTCGTATTCGAGAAGGCAAGGAAAGTTACTTTTTGATGACAAACTGGGGTGAGTTACGAGCGTTAAAAAAGAAAAATCCGTACGCGGTTGATAGAATGCTCTTACAAAAGCTTGAAGAGGCAGGGTTGAAAATAGAAGAACGAGATAGTCAATACTTACAAACGGTGTTACAAGTAAGTTAACAAACAAAACGCTCTTAGGGCGTTTTGCAGTTTGTAGAGAAACCTAGGTTTTTCTACAAGCTTTTATTTTGTCCTTCGATTTAGGGCGAATACCACTCGCTTTCCGCGGACGAACGCCCGAGCCTCCCCGGAAAAGCGCCTGCGGGGTCTCGGGTCGCTCGTTTTTCCGCCGGAGTCTCGCGGTATTCGCTGCCTTTGATCCCCATCACGATCAGTAGTCGTGTAAGTGGGTTCTTCTCCTTTTGCAATGACTCCAAATATATTCCTTTGGGCTTAACCAGGGCAAAAGGGATTAGTTAAGTATCCAGCATCTAAACGAACAGCTTTTACATTAAACCTAAATCTTTCAATTTGCCTATTTAACCGTTGCGGTGAATGGTAAAGTGTATGTATAAAAATCAAGCTGCCGAGACTTTCTCTACAGATTGCAAAACACTTTAGGGCGTTTGTTTTTTACACATCGATTTTCATCGTATCATACGCGAATTCGATATTGTATTCATCTTCACGCAACTTCTTTTCCAACACTTTAAAATCGTTATAACTAAGCCCATCAGGTTCCTCAATATGAGTAATAATCGTTCTTTTCGGTTGCAATTGTTTTACTACTTGTAATGTATAAGCAAATGTAGCTTCCGACTGCAATAGTGGATGGTCTTTTTGAATGAGTCGCTCTCCATTTAACGGGTGAAACTCGCAAATACCAAGTGGTAAAATTGCTACGTCAATACCTTGCAATGATTTTGGAGGTGTCCATTGGTACAATTCATCAGGCACAATCAACACCCGTTTGTTTTCTTCCTCCAGTAAAAAACCATAAACATAATCTTCCGCTAAACGAAAAGGAAGGATGGTAGATCCGTTTAATTCAAAGGTATCTCCATCTTGAGGTAGGTGGAGACGGATAAACCCTTCATCGCTGAAATACTGTAAATGCTCATGAATTCCTAAGCGATGTTGAAAGTCTTTCGCTACTTGTTCTGGCAAGTATACATCAGTTGTTTGATGGTTAGGGGGAAAGTGTAACCAATCCGCATTCATTGATTCAAGCACACGTAGCCCTTGGACATGGTCTGGATGCCAGTGGGAATAACATACCCCATCAATAGTAGTAATATTTGATCGATTAAGTTGTTCGTAACTATGTTCAGAAGTATCTAATAATAAATTTGGTCCGTGAATAAACAAGCCAGGGCCAGTACGGCTATAGGGTATACCTTTTTCTTTTGCTTCTACACAAACTGAACATTGACAAAGGGGACGAGGTATCGGAACTGCACCCGCTGTACCAAGAAATTCAATTCTCATGTCGATTCCACCTTTTTGTATTGATACGTAATAGTTTATATGGAACCCAATTATTGGTAAAGAGGTTATTTTAATTGTAGTTTGCCAACGTTTGAATTTTCCTAGAGGAATGGAAAAGGATTGAATCGCCAGAATCTAGAAAAAGAAAAACGACCCGGACAAATCTAACGGGTTCGGCTTAAGAGTACAAAACAGAAAATAAGCCAAATAGCATTCCGATGACAATAGAATTGGAATGCTATTTTTTTGTTGATATAAAGGAACAAGCTCCCCGAATAATAAGTGCTTTGTAACTTTTTTCTTTTTTATGAAACCTTTTTTCATTATTTCCGTCTATTTAGTACGTTTTTATAAGAGGAGGGAGTATTTTGCATGATTAATTTAACCCCTTTGGATATATTTAGGTTATATTTTCACGCTAAAAACGTAAAAGACTCTGAAACGATTTACAACCTTTATATAAAGGGCGAAAAATACTTTACTCCATCTAAAGAAGAGTATTATGGAGATCCCGAATTTTTTGGAGCTAATTTTACCGATAATGATGAAAAATTATATGATGAATTACAACAAATCGAAGAATTTAAAGTTAAATATATAGATGAGAATGAAGCAGCAATTACTTGGGAGACATCAAACCAATCACTAAATGCATTTAGATTAATCAAGGATACTAATCAAGACGTTTGGAAAGTAAGTTGGCTACCAATGCAATAATTGACAGTTGTTGAAAAAATAAATCCGAATGTTTTTATTCAAGTTAAAACTAGCTAATAGTTTGACGTGCTGGATAGACTTTCATGTTGTCGTGTTAAGTTTAACAAGAGAATAGAAAGAAACGCTCCCAGTTTTTCATATTCGGAGCGTTTTTCTATGCTAACTATGATGTGTTTACGTTGCTGAATTGAGTGTTATAACTAATGTTGTTTAACGTTTTATTTGCAATTTTGTAATTCTAGTATACCCCGGATCAATCCGCGTTGTTTTTTCTTAAATTAATGTTTCATTAAACGGATTTTCGTTTCTGTTTCCACATGATATACCGGAACCGGATAAAACAGCCTACACAAAAACCTAACAAAGCTATTCCAGCTGCCAAAATAACCATAAGGTTTAATACGATTGAGGCTGTTGAGTAGCCAAGGGAATAAAACAGTATAGATAAACCAATTAAAATGGTAGCAATCCATTGATTAAATAATTGTTGATCACGATCTTCCAGTATATATTCGTTAGTTTGTTTCCGTAATAGTGGCTTTGTCATGAGTATGATTGGGTTACGTTTTGTTATAACTGTAATGAGTCCGATGATAAAAGGGAGAATTAGCATAGACGGGATAAATATACCAGTCGTTACAGTGAATACGATAAATAATTGGTTGAATTTTACGAGTGGTTTAGGTATTCCCATGATTTGTTCTCCTCCTTTCTATTCTTTATTATACTTATTAATTTACTCGGAATAAAGAGGGATGTTATGCACATCTATCTAATTTGCGAATGAATTTGTCATTTATCGTCCATCCTATAGAGGAACGTTCAAACATAACTGGAGGGAAATAGACATGACAAACAAATCAATCGATCAGGAGAAAGGGGAATATCGAAAGGGGAAATCGTTACATATTAGTGATACGATGTACTGCTGGACATACTTGTCGATGTTAGAGGAATTCAAAGGTATAACGGATTCGACTGATATACAAGAAGATGAGGAACTCGTGCAGTTTATTCAAGTTGTACAGGAATTGACGGAAGGGCAGCGAAGCAAGCTCGTTACATTTATGGAAGAAGAAAAGTTATACCTATCTAAAGACAAGGAAAAGAAATCGACTGAACAGACCGATGTCATCACATCTAAACAATTACAAAATAATCGGGATATTGCGCAAACGGTAAATGCAAAATTGACTGCATGTGTAACCATTTGTGGTACAGCGATTGCAAAAGCTAGTCGTAAAGATTTAGCGGAGCTATATTTTCAATTTTTTACCGAAATGATGAAATATGCGACGAAATGTAAAGCATTGTTAGGGAAAAGAGGTTGGTTACAACTGGCTCCAAATAAAGGGACTACTCCTTTGACACGAGACCAAGCTTAAAATCAGCATTTAAACACGCTTCAAAATGGGGCGTGTTTTTATTTTTTCTATCAAAGCATTTACACAGGCTAGAGGAGAAATGGTTTTGTTGTATATATACCTAGTTTAATAGAAAGGGCTCATGTATACTAAATTACATAATATTTTAATTGTCACCGTGCAAGGGGGATTAGGATGTATTGTACTCAATGTGGTAATCTACTAGAAAAGAATAGCAGTTTTTGTGCTAATTGTGGTATGAAAGTGGAAAAGCGTAATCAAATAGATACATCTAACAAAAAAAGTAATGTTTTATATCAAAATGAGAAGAATCAATATAACTCCGAGCCTGTTCAAAACCAAACTCAATATTCACAGCAAACTACTGATTCTGGGAGAACGTTAAAGGATAAGAGATTGCCGACAATTCTCGCAATACTCATACCGATTTTAACATTTATTTTAATGCTTGGAGTTGTTAGTTCTACTTATGTTCATGAACATAAAGTAAATAAACTAGTACTGTCTTACCTCGAAGAAGGGGAAATGTTAGCACAAGAAGGAAAGTTTGCCGAAGCGAAAGAGGTTTTCCACGAGGCTTTGAAATTAAGAAATGACTTTGCCACGCTAAGGCAAAATTTAGTCTTAGTTGAAGAAGCGATGACATATGATGAACAAATGAATCAAGCAAAGGACCTGTTAAAAGAGGAAGCACTTGTTGAGGTTGGTCATCGCCTTTCCACATTAAGGGAAAATGTACATCAATTTAACCCGGTGTTACAGCAACCTCTTTTAAATAAAATAAATGTCATTCAAGATACGGTAACAGTAGAATTAGTACGCCGTGATATCCAAAACAGTTCAACATTACAAGAATTAATAGAGCAACTAACAACTATTGAACATATTCGGACACAAATATCGAGTGGTGTGAAGGCTGACATACTTCATAAAATTGTCGAAGTAGCACGGGATGAGGCATACGAGAAACTTGAACAAAATCAGTTTGCAGATGCATTGCATGTTGTCGAAATGGCATTACAACATGTAACTCATAATGAAGAACTTACTGAACTGAAACAAAATATCGTAACAGCGAAAGATCGTTTTGAAAGAGAAGAGCAACAACGTATAGAAGAAACGATGGAGGCTGAAGCGGCAAGAGACTTATACAACCAGACAGAAGGTATTCAGCTCGGTGAGTGGGAAATTTACTTTGACTACGAAAATGATCTCATAATTAAAGGTTTTGTACATAATACTGGGACGGTTAATATGGGAGAAATCATACTTTACTACACGGTTTATGATGAAGCGGGCAATGTCCTGACATATAACTATACATTTGCTACACCGGAAATTTTGGCCCCAAATGAAATAGGGGAGTTTTTCACGTACGAATCAGGTGTTGATGGGTATGGTGAAGTTGAAGTAGAAATCAATGAAATGGTTTGGACGCTATATTAAGAAGGGGAGCAACAAACATATGAAATGGATAATCAGCACCATTCTTACCGGCCTTATTATAGGAGCAGGAGTATTTGGCTATTTTTTTGTAAAGGATTATGTACGTTCACAACTGTCTGCTAGTTCTACCATTGTAGCTACAGAAGATGTGAAAGAAGAACGAGACCAAGGTAAAACAGAGGAAAAGGATGTTAAAGATGTCATAAATGAAGTTCAACAAAAAGTGGTTATGATAGAAGTACCTAGCCGTGGTTCCATTGGTTCAGGTTTCTTATATAATGACCAAGGAGACATATTGACGAATAGTCATGTTGTTCGGGGGGCTACTAACGTTATAGTTAAAACCGCTGATGAGCGTGAACTTGAAGGGATTGTCATTGGGGCTGGTGATCGTTTAGACGTTGCCGTCATTAGAGTTCCGGCCTTAAGAGGAGAAACCCCTCTTCAATTAGCTAACCAATACGGTGGAGATTTAGGTGATGAAGTTTTAGCGCTTGGAAGTCCACTAGGATTACAAAACACAGTGACGACTGGGATTATCAGTGGTGTAGAACGGGATTTTGATATTGATCAATATTCCTATGAAAATGTCTTTCAAATTTCAGCACCAATTGCCCCTGGGAACAGTGGTGGTCCACTTGTGTTAAGAGATAATGGTATGGTTATCGGCATTAACTCCGCAGTGGCTGAACAGGGATCGATTGGATTCAGCATACCAATTCGACAAATTATAGACGTAGTTGTCAACTGGTCCCACAGTGCCGAACATTCTAATATCCCATCAATTTCTACTACTAATAATAAAGGTTCATGATGAAATGGATTGTGAAATCTTGCCCTATTGTATGGACATTATGAGTGCAAGCCTTGTCATAGGTTGACCAGGTTTGTTTTTTATAAGTAAAAATAGTGTATTGGCAGTTTCTATTAAATAGCAGATGAATACAATAGAATTTAGGGAGACCCTCCTCCAAACAAACAAAATTTAGTATAAGCAAGGAGGGGCACACTTCAGTCTCTCTAATTCGATACTATAAATAGGGGGGAGAAGAATGAAGTATTTAGCCTTTATTGATGATGGGCATGGTATGGATACTCCAGGTAAGCGAACACCGTATATTGAGGAACTAGGACGCTCCATAAAAGAAAATGAATTTAATGCCCCAGTAGCGAAGAAAATTGTAGAAGAACTAAAGCGCCATAATGTTGATGCTTATTTAACCGCACCAGGGGATAAAGACGTTCCATTAAAGCAACGAACTGACTTTGCCAATCAGAAGTATCGGGAATATCAAAGCAAATACGGAAGCAGAAACGTAGTGGCTGTATTTGTTTCCGTTCATTACAATGCCTATGACGGATCCTTTGAGGAACCTAGTCCATCTGGTATTGAGTTATATGTTTACAATGGCTACAAGAATAAGCGGACAGGAGACTTAGCTAAAGCAATTGCAAAATATTTGCGTCAAGGTACCGATCAAAATTATCGGGGAATTAAGGAAGCAAACTTTCACGTTTTACGGGAAACATCGATGCACGCTGTCTTAACGGAAAATGGATTTATGGACAACAAAAGAGAAGCAATGCTCATGATAGATAAAGACTTTCAACACGAAGTGGTAATTGAACACACAAAAGGGATTTTAGAATTTTTTGGCCTCCCATATAAAGCACCGAAACAGGATAGTGGAGACGCATCGGGAAGTATTTATTATCGTGTAGTGACAGGGTCTTTTAAAGATCGAGATAACGCAGAAAAACGAGTTAAAGAACTAAAAAAAGCGGGCTATGACAGTTTTATTACAGACTATCAGTATGAAAATACAGTATATCACCGTGTAGTAACAGGGTCATTTCAGAAGAAGGACAATGCAGAAAAGCGGGTTCAGCAACTAAAACAAGCGGGCTATGACAGTTTCATAGCTGTTTATCGTAAGTAACCTCGGCAAAATGCCGAGGTTTTTTCTGTTATGAAATTGGCGTTAACTACAAACCCTAAAGTTAGAGAGGGTGGGAAAAATGAATGTACAACGTTATGAACTGATTCCTAACGACGATGGATATACAATTAATGTTTACATAGATGAAACAATTTTTCTCCATGAATTTTCCAGTGAATTCGAAAAAATAAGAGAGCCATCAGCAACAAAGCGAATTGTACAATCGATAAAAGAAAAATATAAGCGGCTTAAGATCACGAAAGTTAATATTCTCGTTGGTACAATGCTGTTAACGACGGTTCCGATTGGAGATTCGGAACTGTCAGCTCATAGTGTTGATTTCAATATGTCCTATTTATTTGTTGGTGGAACGACAGATTTTATTCGAAATGTAGATCAAACGAATAACTCATTAAATGTAGTATCTCCAAGTTATTTCGATTTGCATGAAGACGGTTCGCTAAAATTGTCATGGCAAGTAGATCGCACTTTCGTTGACGAAATGCATACACGTGGTATGAAAGTTGTCCCCTTTTTATCGAATCATTGGGACCGATCTATCGGGCGGGCGGCCCTTGAAAATCGTGAACAATTATCTAATGAAATCGCCAATGCTATTGAACAGTACAATTTGGATGGTGTAAACGTTGATATTGAGAATGTTACGGATATTGATCGTGATGCCTATACCGATTTAGTTCGGCTTCTTCGGGAAAAAATTCCTGCACATAAGGAAGTGTCCGTAGCGGTAGCTGCAAATCCTAAAGGATGGGATAAGGGATGGCATGGGTCATATGATTATCATGCATTAAGTAAGTATGCTGATTACTTAATGATTATGGCTTACGATGAAAGCTATCCCGGAAGCCCGGAAGGGCCTGTTGCGAGTTATGCATTTGTTGAAAACTCGATTTTATTTGCCTTAAATGAAGGTGTTTCCCCTGAACAAATTGTACTCGGTGTTCCTTTCTATGGCCGTTATTGGAAGGAAGGGGCAACATCTGGTGGATCGGGAATTTCTAATTATCGAGTACAGCAAATGGTAGATCAATACGAAACAACACTATCTTATGATGAGGGCTACCAATCACCGAAAGCGGTTGTCACGATTAAAGATGAGGACCCACCATTTTCTTTTGCAGGAAGAACATTGGGTCCGGGAACCTATCATATTTGGTATGAAAATGACCGCTCCATTAAAGCAAAGATGGATTTAGTCCACAAATATGAATTAAAAGGAACTGGAAGTTGGAGTCTTGAACAAGCGACTACTTCTATATGGGATCATTATAAAGAGTGGGCTATGACGCATTCGGAAGTAGAAAACGAGGGGCGTAAATATTCGATGACGACGTCCAATGTTAATTTAAGAAGCTATGCTTCGACAAGTGCAGATATTGTGAAAACATTACCGACTGGTACATCAGTCAAAATTACTGGTCAGACAATAACAAATGGAAATTACACTTGGTTACCGGTCATTACATCAACAGGGGATAAAGGGTATGTAGCTAGCGCGTATTTAAGAAGCATTGGTACTACAAACCTTGAAGGAAGTGATCGGTATGAAACAAGTGTGGCCATATCAAAAACAGGATGGGAAACTGGTTCAAAAACCGTGATTCTGGGTAGAGGCGATGTACCCGTTGATGCCCTTGCAGGGAGCGTGTTAGCCAAAAAGTATAATGCCCCTTTATTATTAACGAAAACAAATGGGCTTCCAGTGGTTATTCAAGAGGAATTGAGACGATTAAATCCTGACACAGTTTATCTTCTGGGGGGAAGTGGCGCCATTTCCTCACAAGTAGAAGAAGAATTGAAAAGAAGTGGAATAACTACGAAAAGAATAGCCGGCGGAAATCGGCATGAAACTTCAGTCAAAATTGCAGCGGCGGTGAATGCTAGTCATAACCAAGTTTTTATTACGACTAGCAATGAACATTCCCCGGATGCTTTGTCTATTGCATCTTATGCGGGTATGGAACAAATCCCGATTATATTGACCGATACTAAACAATTATCTTCAGATGCCATTCAATATTTACAGGAAAACGGGATTACTAAGGTTACAATCATTGGGGGAAATGGTGCTGTATCCGCCAATGTTGAATCCCAAGTTAAGCAAATAGGTATTACAGACATTGAGCGGATTGCGGGTTCAAACCGATATGAAACGAGTATTGCGATTGCAAAACGGTATACGTCACAATTTGATAAAAGTGAAGTCTTTTTCGCTAGCGGGATAAGCTTTATCGATGCTCTTCCTGGATCACCTCTAGCCGCTCACGCCAATCGACCGATCGTACTTGTGGATCGTAAAGAGCAATTACCCGAAGTATTGGCCACTTGGTTAGAACAAGACATAACAATAGAACCGAAATTAGTATTTTTAGGTGGAAATGGACCGATTCCAGAACATGTACGACTGAACATTATGATGAAAGCATTAAACAAATAATAGGCATTGAAAATAGGTGATAATGTGAAAAAATATCTATTTGTCGTTGGAATATGTGTCGTAACATTTATAAGTGCATGTCAAAAGAGCGACCAATTCGGAGATTTATCAAAATCAGATGTGTTAAATATTGTAGAAAAAGAAGCTGAAGTAGAACAATGGATACAAGAGCGGGTGCAGGTTGGCAAGAGGGAAGGATATTTACGAACGAGCAGCAGTGATGAGGCCGAAGGTGAAATATTTGAACAAACCATTGTCGAAGAAGGAGAAGATTATGCTGTCTACTATCGTTCCAGTATTGAAGAAGATGCTTCCAGTTCATTAAAAGTTACGGTAAATGGCAATAATGAACAAATCTCCGTTGTTGAAGGTAAGATGGTCAATATTTTATTTGAAGGAGACGTTGACCGTCAATTAATTGAGGAATTGGATGGAACAATTGTAAACGAGGCGGAATCGATTTCGATGGTAACAGCAATTGTGCCAGAAGAAAATATTAGACAATTAGAGCATGAAGAACAAGTGCAAGATGTAGAAGAGGATATGATTGTTAAAATTAAAGAACAACAAATTGATTGGGGAATTACCAGAATTAATGGGCCCTTAGCATGGCGATCAAATTTTACCGGAAAAGGGGTTAAAGTAGCTGTAGTAGATACAGGTATTGCCCCTCATGAAGATTTAGTGATTAGTGGAGGAAAGTCTTTTGTAGGATATACCGATTCCCATGTTGACGATAACGGCCATGGTACTCATGTAGCTGGTATTATCGGTGCGAAGAATAACAACACTGGAATAGTTGGCGTTGCCCCAGATTCGCTATTGTATAGTGTGAAAGTGTTAGACGAAAGTGGGAATGGCTATTTATCCAATTTGGTTTCTGGTATTGATTGGGCAATCACAAATAAAATGGATATTATTAATTTAAGTGTAGGAACGGACTTTGGAGCAAGCTCTTTGAAGGCAGCAGTTGATAAAGCTTACAATAATGGAATCATACTAGTTGCGGCTGCAGGAAATGACGGAGCAGGAAACGGGGATACAGTGGATTATCCGGCTCGATACGATTCAGTTATAGCTGTTAGTGCGACAAATACAGATAATAATATTGCAAGTTTCTCCTCCATTGGGAATACAGTTGAAGTGGCAGCTCCAGGAAGTCGGATATTAAGTACCCATTTAAATAACACCTATCAAACATCTAGTGGAACATCGATGGCTTCACCATTTGTCGCTGGTCATCTGGCACTCATTAAAGAGGCAAATCTAAGTTTAACCGTTCAACAAATGCGCAAAATTGTTCAACAAAATGTTCATGATTTAGGAAGTGGAGGGCGAGATGACCTTTTTGGATATGGGTTGATTCAAACTTCCTATGGCATCAACTTATATGGGACTAATCGCTACGAAACAAGTGTACGAGTTTCTAAATTTGGTTGGCCTGATAGGGCAGATACGATCGTTTTAGGTAGAGGTGATATTCCAGTTGATGCTCTAACAGGCAGTGTGTTAGCAAGGCAGCAAAATGCTCCATTGCTATTAACCAAACGGGATGAACTACCAAGTAGCATTCGTAACGAGATTGCCAGGATCAATCCAAGTACTGTTTATTTGCTAGGGGGAGAAGGAGCCATTTCGGCTTCAATTGCTGATCACTTAAGGGAAAATGGTTATGAAGTAATTCGAGTTGCAGGAACAAGTCGTTATGAAACTTCAGTGCGTATTGCTGAACAGGTGCCTCAAGGTACTTCTGTTATCATCGCTACTGGAAACGCAACATCACCAGACGCACTATCAATTGCTCCGTATGCCGGAATGAATCAAATACCGATTTTATTTTCAAGTCCTAACGGTTTAACGACTGAAGTACTTACATTTATCAATGAACGAAAACCTCTTGAAGCATTCATTATTGGTGGTGAAGGGGCCGTTCCGAGCATCGTTGAAGAGCAACTACGTAATGCTGGTGTATTAACCATTGAACGAATTGCAGGGACGAACCGATACGAAACGAGTTTGGCAATTGCTAATCGTTTTCAAGATGAATATAATAATCAAGATATTTATTTTTCAAGTGGTAAAAGTTTTATTGATGCTCTGCCTGGGTCACCAATTGCTGCAATAAATAATGCACCACTATTGTTAGTAGACCACCAAGTAGGAGCGATGGGGGAGATCAATACATGGGTAAATAATAGAAATGCCAATAGAGCACAATTATCCTTTCTAGGCGGTTACGGTGTGCTCCCGATTGAAGTTCGTGCACTATTACAGAACAAATAAAAAAAGCCCGAAACAGTTTTGTTTCGGGCTTTCTTTATAGTTCATCATGTTCGATTTGACGTAACACTTGAACAAATGGTTCATACGGTTGAGCACCGACTACTCGATATATAATCAGAAAAGATTTTAAATTGAAAGTACATCGAATCCCCCTATGCATTAATCTTTGTTTTGTAAAATGTCATGATCTACATAACGTTCACTATTTAACTCACTAATAATATTGACGGCAACTTTAGCACCGTGTCCAGCCGTAATGATTGTGTGGACACTTTCACCTGCAACAGTTCCAGCAGCCCAAACATTTTTTTTGTTCGTTTTTCCTTGTTGATCGACTTTAATGTTTTTCGCCACTCGCGGTTCTTGTGCATCAACAATCTTTAGACCTAAGCTTTCTCCTAGTGCTACTGATAGGCCTGTAGCTAATAAAATATGTTTTGCTTCGTATTCATGCTTCCCCATTTTCACAATATAGTGATGACCTTCATGGCTGATGGACTCTACTTCATCTGTCTTTAGCTCGGCACCTAATGCTTTCGCTTGTTGCATACCAGTTTCTAATAGTTCAGGACCATCAATCTCTTTAATACCGTAATGATTTTTAATCCATGCTTTTTTAGTTATGCTTTTCCCATGGTCGACGAGTAATGTCTTTTTGCCTGCTTTTGCAAGAAAAATGGCAGCACTTGCTCCTGATGGACCTGCACCAATCACTGCTACATCATAAATCATTTCGTAACACTCCTTTAGAATTATGAATAATGAAAGACATATTAATTGAAAGTAATCGTCATAAACGATAAAGTATATTTCGATAATCGAAATTTTTACTTCCTAGGGGGAAACACGTATGAGTGAAACACCAAGTAACCATGATAATGAAATATATATAGAAAATCCAAAAGGTCTTATTGTTGCCCTTTGCATGGTACTTATGTTTTCCGTTATGAACGGTACTATGTTTAATATTGCAATCCCAGATATCGCAAATGCTTTCGACTTAATGCCCTCTGAAGTTAGTTGGGTTATGACGGGATATATTATGATTTATGCAATTGGTGCTCTAACCTATGGAAAGCTTGCAGATTTTTACCCGTTTAAAACGTTAATTACATTCGGTTTATCAGTGTTTTTCATTGGTTCGTTGTTCGGATTTTTTGCCCAGTCCTATGCGATGGTTTTAGTGGCTCGTGTCATACAAGCGGTGGGTGCGTCTATGTTACCTGCACTTGTTTTTTTAGCGCCCATTCGTTATTTTCCAAAAGAAAGAGGGAAAATACTCGGAATCATATCATCGGTAATGGCGTTTGCATCTGGAATTGGACCAATTATTGGTGGATTAATTGCCGGATCCCTCAGCTGGGAATACTTATTTTTAACATCTTCCCTAATTATTATTTCATTACCGTTTTTACGTAAAAACTTCCCCCATGAAGAGAAAAAAGAGGCAAAGGTAGATTTCATAGGAGCGTTCTTTATTGGTGGGACGGTCTCTACGTTGTTAATAGGCATAACGATGGGAATCGGTACAGCCTTTATCGGTACTGTCCTATTGTTATTTTTATTCCTTTGGCGATCTAAAACAGCGGCAAATCCTTTTGTGCCTCCCCACTTATTTAAAAATCGAAATTATGTCATAACTGTTATAACGAGCTTCTTTAGTATTTTTTGTTTGTTCGGAATGATGTTTACATTACCGATTATGTTACGTGATGTTCATGCTTTAACAACAATGGGGATTGGCCTAGTGATGTTCCCAGGCGCAATGAGCGCGGCGTTAATTGGACAAAAAGGTGGCCGGTTAGTAGACGAAAAAGGGAGTCGTCTTGTTTTAATTGCAACATTAATTTTGTTAAGTGTTGGACTATTGATCATTTCCGTCGTGGCTGGTTTAAGTGTGTTTATTATAAGTGCATGTATGATTCTTGTTATGATGAACTTTCCACTAGTTCAAGCATCTTCAGCAGATTTACTTGCGAACATTTTACCTAAGGAAGAAACAGGGGTTGGGATGGGGGTATTCAATTTAATGAATTTTGTAGCTGGGGCACTAAGTGGTGCTCTTATTGGAAAAGCATTAGATATCCATCGTCCAGAACAATCCATTAATATATTGGCTCAAAGTGGAGCTTCCGCTGCTTATAGCGATATTTTCCTCGTGTTAATGGTTATTATCATCGGCTCTATGCTACTTTTCCGAACCGTTTATACCAAAAATGAAGCAACCGAACCTTAATAGGTTCGGTTTTTTATTGAAATAATAAGGCTTGAAACCGACATGCACGAATGGAAGATTCGTACTAGAAAATTTCGTACTCGGATTAAACTTAAGTAGAGGCGTTACGTCTATATTGAACAAAATTTTCTCTCAATGTAAAAAAACCGAGTCAGATTAGGACTCGGGTTTACTGTTACTCATCAAACTGAAATAGGTCACCAGATAAATAGCGTTCACCGGTATCTGGTGCAATTGCGATAATAACATCACCTGGTGATTTTCGTTTTGCTACCTGAATCGCAGCATAACAAGAAGCACCGGCAGAAGCACCAACTAAGATGCCTTCCTCACGTGCAAGTCTTCTCGTGATGTCATAAGCATCTTCATCTTTTATTTGAAATATTTCGTCATATACTTCCTGATTTAGAATGTCAGGAATAAAGCCAGGGCTTGTACCCACAAGTTTGTGTTTCCCTGGTTTTCCACCAGATAATACTGGTGAACCTGCTGGTTCAGCTACATGTATTGTTAAGTTTGGGAAATGTTTCTTTAACTCTTCTCCTGTCCCTGTTACTGTTCCGCCTGTCCCTGCAGTCGCAACAAATGCGGAGAGGGGTTTGCCGATTTCATCCATCGCTTCAATGATTTCTCGAGCTGTTGTGTGTCGGTGTGCATCTGCGTTTGCTGTGTTTTCGAACTGCATTGGCATAAAGCTGTTCGGAATGTCTTTTATTAACTCTTTCGCTTTTTCAATGGCACCTGGCATCTTCTTGTCTGATGGAGTTAACACAACTTTTGCACCGTAAGCTTTTAATAAGTTAATCCGCTCTTTTGTTGCACTATCAGGCATAACGATGATGGATTTATATCCACGGGCAGCAGCATTCATAGCTAATCCGATCCCAGTATTTCCGCTAGTTGGTTCTACAATCGTGGCGCCTGGTTTTAAGTCACCAGATTTTTCTGCTTCTAATAACATGTTAAAGGCTGCCCTGTCTTTGACACTCCGGCTAGGATTGTACATTTCAAGTTTCAAATAAATATCTGCACCGCCTTCGGGTGCTAACTTTTGTAATTTGACTAGAGGTGTATCACCAATTAATTCTGCGATGTTATGGACAACGCGCATCGTTATCATCCTTCCTTAATGTTCGTAAATCATTTTTCGTGTCATACCCCCGTCAACGACGATATCTTCACCATTGACAAAATCATTTTGCACATCAGTTAAGTATAAACAAGATTTTCCGATATCGCTAGGTTTTCCAACCCGTCTAGACGGATGTTGCTCATGATCTATATCCCGTAATTTATCATATTGATTCGTTTCTATCCACCCAGGGCTAATAGAGTTTACTCGTATGTAATATGGAGATAAGGACATGGCCAAGCTATGTGTAAGGGCGACAATGCCTCCTTTGGTCGCAGCATAAGCTTCTGAATCTTTTTCAGACATATAGGCTCTCGTTGATGCAATATTGACAATTCTGCCTTTTATCTGCAGATCCTTCCAAATGTGAGCCATTTTTTGAGACCATAAAAATACACTACGTAAATTTGTGTTTATCACATTATCCCATTGTTCAACGGTGACATCGAATAGGTTTTGAAAGGCACTGATGCCGGCATTATTGATTAAGATAGTAGGGACGTCAACCTCTCCTAAGATGGAGTGTACTGTCGCCTCAATATCGTTTGGATTACGAATATCACATTCGTAAAAAAATATCCGATCATGAACTGTACGCAATTCATTCGCCACTTTCATCCCATTCTGTTTATCAATATCGATTAAAATAACAGTGGCTTGCTTATTTGCATATGTATAGGCAAGGCCTTTACCGATTCCGTTTGCACCACCTGTAATGATGACTGTGTCATTTTCGAAACTCAATGAATACACTCCCCGCATTTATAATTACGTATCATTATCATACCCAACTCATAAGGTAGAGACAAATGAAGGACCTTGTCTAAGACGAAGTGACTGTGATATATTATTTTGAAAAACTATTGGAGGGATTCCATTGCGGAAGGTTACGTTATTAAACATTTTTGAACATCGCATAACCCAAAAATACTTACGACGATCTGGAATTAATCATGCTGTGTCCACTGCATATCACGCCTTCCGCCTTGCGGTTGAGAATAGGGTGGAAGTAGATATGGCAACAAAAGCCGCTTTTTTACATGATATTGGTCATTATGAGTGGTACCGTGATGGGAAATGGGATTATGATGAATATCGTAAACACGACATTCATGCTATAAAGGGGGCCGAAAGAGCTCATAAGCTTTTAATTCGATTAGGGGAAAACCGAAAAGTAGCAAAAGAAATTTCTTTGGCCGTCCTACTCCATACGGATTCATATTTACCGTTTTCGGTAGAATCGTCCCGTACCCCCCTTCAAGAAGTTGTTGCTAAGGCAGATGAAATGGACGAACAGCCTGGGGGACAGCACCATTATAAGCAAATGGATATTGAAGATGCGAAACATCATATAAAACGGTTGGATGATAAAATTGAACAATACTTAGAAGAAAACGAACGTGTAACAGGGTAAAATGATCATTCATTCTTTTGTTTTTTTCAAGAGAATGAATTTTTTTATCATGTTTTTTTGAATGGAAGGAAATTACGTTTTATAATGGGGATAAGTAAATGGAGGATGATACGATGAAAACCTTTAAACTTGTCTCAATGGACTTGTTAGAAAAAATGGGGGACGAATTACATGTACGGCCAATTGAATTGCTTGACGGTTTAATTATTAACCGTGAAGATGATGGGAACCAGTGGTTGGTAGAAGCGTACATGGACAAAAAATATTTTCGTATTTTTCGGGATTGCCAGGAAGACGATCGTGAAATCCTAATGCAAGTGAAAATTACGAAAAAGACAAACCCTCCAGCAACGGTCTTAACAAGGGTAGTGTCTCTTAACGATATTGGTGAACATATGAATGTCTTGTGTATTGGCAAATTAGTCGACAGAAAACAGGAACAAGTTGAACAAATGTTACAAGAGTTAATCGAAGAAGGTTATCAAGGTGAAGAATTATTGGAAATGTTTAAAAAACGTAACAAAAAAGCACAAGGAACGTCATCCTAATAATTCCCGCCATAAAGGCGGGTTCATATTTCGGGAGGAAATTCCAATAATATACAGAAATAGATAAATTATTGTATACACTATAGAAGAAGTTATGAATAATAGCAGGATTTTTGATATTAAGGGAGAAAAAGATTATGTATAAACAGGCACGGCTATCAAGTTGGCTTCAACAACGAACACCTTTTCAAACAATCGCACTGTTCTATGCAGGGGCAGTAACATTAGCGGTTTTGTTATTGAGTTTACCGATAGGGCATCGACCCGACGCCGAGTTTACGATGTTAGATATTATATTTACGTCGGTTAGTGCAGTAAGTGTAACCGGTCTATCAACCATTTCGATTGTTGATACGTTTAATGAAATTGGGGTATTCTTTTTAGCATTTGTCCTGCAATTCGGTGGAATTGGTATTATGACCTTAGGGACGTTTATATGGCTATTAATTGGAAAGAAAATTGGGTTAAAAGAACGTCAGCTTATTATGGCAGACCAAAACCAAACATCATTCCAAGGCGTTGTGAAATTAATTAAAGGAATTCTTTCTTTAGTTTTACTAATTGAATTATTAGGGTTTCTCATTTTAAGTACGTACTTTTTACGCTATTTTCCTACTTGGCAGGAAGCTTTTTACCAAGGGTTCTTCGCATCTGTAAGTGCGACGACAAATGCAGGATTTGACATTACTGGTCAATCATTAATCCCATTTAGCAATGATTATTTTGTTCAATTTATTCACATTCTTTTGATTATTTTAGGAGCTATTGGCTTTCCTGTTTTAATTGAAGTGAAACAATACCTATTCTCATCTGTAGAAGATCGGAAATTTATGCGTTTCTCTTTATTTACGAAAGTAACCACTTTTACATATTTCGTTCTCGTAATTGTTGGCTTTGTTTTACTACTCGTTATGGAGTGGAATCATTTTTATGCTGATAAAACATGGCATGAAAAAGTTTTTTATAGCCTTTTTCAGTCGACAACCTCCAGAAGTGGAGGATTATCGACAATGGATGTAAGTCTTTATACGGAGCAATCACAACTCGTTCTCACGGCATTAATGTTTATTGGAGGGTCACCTAGTAGTGTAGGTGGAGGAATTCGTACAACAACCTTCGCGTTAGTAATTATTTTTATATTGACCTTCGCCAGAGGGAGTCAAAATGTTTCCGTGTTTAGAAGGGAAATTCATCATGAAGATTTATTTAGGGCGGTTGTAGTAACGTTAATGGCGATTATCACGTATTTCATTGCTGTCGTGTTACTATCAATTGTCGAAGAATTTTCTCTTATTTCTATTATGTTTGAGGTTGCATCAGCCTTTGGAACTTGTGGACTTTCCATGGGTATTACACCAGAGTTAACGACATTATCAAAGATAATTTTAATGATGTTAATGTTTATCGGACGAATTGGAATTTTAACCTTTTTGTTTACATTTAAGAACGAGAGGACAAAGGGTACCTATCACTATCCGAAAGAAAAAATCATTATCGGTTAAACTCGCAACCGCCTAGGGGGATAAAATATGGCTCATGATGCAAGTGAATCAAGCAATCATCTTCCAGTACCAAAATGGTTTCTAGACGAAATAACAGACCCAATTTTGTTCATAAATTTGCATGGTACGGTTGTTTATGCGAATGATCAGGCTTGTTACTTGCTAAATATTAAGTCAGATGGAACAGATACAATTGCACATTTAATTGATATGAAAGCGGTCGAAAAGAGAGAGAGCACTAGTTTTTTTATGAATAAACAACATGACAAAAATGCACTGTTACAAGTGAAAAGTATTAAAGCAGGTCATCTGTATTGCTTATTTTTGCAGCCTTTAAATGAAGAAAAAGATCATTTGTACCGCACGTTAAATCAACTTATGAGTGATACTGATGAAGGCATGGTAATTCATGATAACGGCCAAATTATTGATTGTGATCGTTCTTTTGCCAACATGTTCGGATATAGCCGTGAGCTTTTAGTAAAAAAGCAAATACATGATATTATTCATTCAAAGCATTATATTGAATTGAACCCGGATCAACATGAGAATCGTCCATATATTGGGAAAGGGAGAAAGTGTAATGGAGAAACCATCTACTTAGAAATTTCTCCTCAACCGTTCCCGTTTGAGGATAAGATGCTGTCGATTATTGTGGTACGGGATGTAACAGAGCGTATCATTAACGAACAACATATTGAATTTATGGCTTATTATGATGAATTAACCGATTTACCGAATCGAAACTTCTTTCATAAAACATTGTCAGAAGCGATGTCAGAATGTAAAGAAGAGCATGGTAAATTAGCCGTTCATTTTATGGATATTGATTATTTTAAACAAATTAATGATACACTAGGTTATCAATTTGGTGATCAACTACTTAAAGCATGTGCAAACCGACTAAAAGGGCTGCTTGATAGCAACAACTTTATTGCGAGGATGAGTGGAGACGAATTTCTTATATTGCAACGTAATATTACTACGGAAGAAGATGCAGAGCACTTTGCGGAAAACATAATTGCAGCTTTCCAAGAGCCAATTCGGGTAGAAGGGTTTGAACTTTACACATCCGTTAGTATCGGAATTAGTTTGTTTCCTGAAAACGGGTCAACGCCAAATGATTTAATTAAACATGCCGATTCGGCTATGTATGTAATTAAAGAAAAACAACGCAATCATTATAAATTGTTTGAGTCTTCCATTACCGAAAACTTTAAAGAAATGTTAACAATTGAAAATGAATTGCACAAAGCCATTAAGGAAAAGCAATTTTCCCTTCATTACCAACCTCAAATCGATATAAAACAAAAAAAGTTAATCGGTTTTGAAGCGTTGTTAAGGTGGAATCATCCGAAAAAAGGAAACATTTCACCAAATATATTTATCCCATTAGCCGAAAAGACAGGTTTGATCAAGGAACTTGGTGAATGGGTGGTTGAAGAAGCATGCAGACAGAATAAAAAATGGCAAGATAAAGGTTATCCACCGGTGAAAGTTAGTGTGAATATGTCTGTGAAGCAATTTCTCCAAAAAAACCTGGTGGAGAAGGTTGGAAATATCTTAGAAAAAACAAATTTAGAACCAAAGTATTTAGAAATGGAAATTACGGAAAGTATGGCGATGGCCAATGAGGAATATATTTTGGAGACGCTAAGCGGTTTACATAAACTGGGCATTCAAGTTTCCATTGATGACTTTGGAACAGGGTACTCATCGTTGAAATATATAAGTCAGTTTCCACTATGTAAATTAAAAATTGATCAATTATTTATTCGTGAAGGACGGGGACAAAATGAAGCAATCGTTAAGTGGATTATCAATATGTCTCACTCTTTAAATATGAAAGTTGTTGCTGAAGGTGTAGAAACAAAAGAACAGTTAGAGTTTTTAAAAAACGAAAAGTGCGATGAAATGCAAGGATTTTATTT
Source organism: Salirhabdus salicampi (assembly GCF_024259515.1). Lineage (NCBI taxonomy): Bacteria > Bacillati > Bacillota > Bacilli > Caryophanales > Bacillaceae > Salirhabdus > Salirhabdus salicampi. Next base: position 775,053 of record NZ_JANBWE010000001.1, read on the forward strand.
TAGTAAACCTGTCTGTGCTACGAAAGCAGAATCCTTTTTTTCGAGAAAATATGCCATATAAGCAAAAAAACGCCTCTTGCCGCAAAAAGCAAGGGGCGTTTTTTTATTATTGGAGGCTGTATACGATAGCGGGAATATTAGTTGTAATAAGCTGCACCAACAATAATCAACAGGATAAACAATACGACAATTAAGGCAAATCCGTTTCCATAACCGCCGTATCCATAACCGTAACCACAAGCATTGTATCCACCATAACTTCCGAAGTGCATTATTTATTCACCTCCGTAGGGATTTTACACTCATATCCTATGGCATTTTCTCCATATGTGTATGGACGTATACCCAGATTATCGAAAAAAGTTATGTTGTTATTCGTGATTATTGGCATAATTTTCTTATTCTATAGTAAGTGCACATTCTATTTTTTATAAAACACATATGGTGGAGTAGAAAGTAGAAAGGAGGGTAACAGAATGAGTGGTCCTAATGGTGGTACAGGAAATGGTGGTTTCTTAAGCCCTGAAGCTTTAGCGGAAGCGATTGCAGTCGCAATCCAAAGAGTAAGACAAAAACAAAATCAAGAAAACTTCCAAATAACTGATCCAGACCAAAAAATGAAAGTAGAAATGAAAAACGGAAACGCATATCTAGAAAACAGTGGAAACGCTAAAGTTGAAACAGAATTTGAATCCGAAATTGCAAATGCGCTTGCTGGTGTCTTAGCTGACGCAAATGCAAATACAGGTCGTCAATCTTAATCTCATTAGGGGGAACGTGAATACACGTTTCCCTATTATATACATACGTAAGTATGAAAGGAGGGTGAAGAAGTGAAAGAAGATCAAATAAAGGCATATATTGACCAACTAATTGAAGATAGAGTGAGAGAATATGTAGATCAAATGCTAGGTCCGATTACGAACGATTTACGGAATGAAAACGGAAATTCAACAGTGAAGCAGAGTGGAAATGGTATTGTCTATGTTGATAATACAGGAATTGCGTATGCCCTCGTTCTTTTCTTTCAATATATGATCGGTGATAAAATGAAAACAAACTTGGATGCAGAAACGTTAATGACAAGGTTAGAAAAACAAATGGAAGACAATCGAAATATGTTTGAAGGGTTGATAAAATCCCTCCAAAACGGGGAAAAGGAAGATTGATGAAATTTTTTATATCATAATGAAAAAAAGCGCATGGGAAACCAAGCGCTTTTACGTTGACATATAACTATTGCCGCTATTAACTATACTTGCATTCCCGTTTTGACTTCGTAACTTGTTTATTCTCTTTGAAAATTTTCCTTTTTGCTCATGGATGTTACTTGATTTCGTTAATACAGGTTGGGATGGAGTTCCTACTTTGTGAGAAGTTGCATTTGATTCAGTCGGTTTGCTATCTACTCGAACAGGTGCTTTTGATTCATTGGGAGAGCATTCTTTGTGTTTAGATGTTTTTGGTTCCATAGGAGGACTTTCCTTTTGAGGGGAAGGTACGTTGGAGGATTTTTCTTTAGCTATATTCTTCGGTTTCATATCCCTAGCTGAACTATATCGTTTTGTAGTTATCGCCTTTACATCCTGAACGTGGAAACATATTTTTTCCATAATTCGTGTGTCCTTTTAGGATAGTCTCTCCCAATTGCCATAACTTTTTACAATAAATCTGCTCTCCGTTTTGAAGAGTAACATAAACACGTCTTCTTGGCTTTTTCAGTAGACGTGATTCTTTGTGTTTCCACACGGCAATCCCTCCTTTCTATTAATGTTCAAGGACACGAAAAGATTCAGCTACTTTTTTCGCGAATGTAATGGGATCATCGTCAGTAGATTGGAAATGTAAATACATTGCGCGAGGCTCTTCAAACAACCAATGGTTGTGTAATGCTGTAACGGTAATGTCTCTTCTTTTTAATTCCCGTAAAAGTGGGTTCACTTCACGCTGTAATACTACCGTTTCACCTAAGTTTAAAAATGTGCGTCCTTTTCGTTCGAACGAGAATAGTTGTGGAACAACGAGTGGAGAACGAGTTGGAATCCCCTCAATTGTAAAACGTAAATTACGTGAACGTTCTACTACACACACTCCATTTTCCGTTACACTACCTTGACCGTCTAATATTCTAGCAAAACGGCGACATAAACGTTTCATATCATTCCATTCCACTATAGAATTCCCTCCTTTTCTATTTACAATAGTTTATGATTCTATTTGATAAAGGAGTAAACGAATTCAACGGAAAAGCAAAACTTATACTTTCATCGTATATGATATGAGGATGATTGTCATGAAGATTAAAAACGTTCCGAACATACTGAAATAAATCATGTTTTTCATAACTTCCTGAAGGTAAGATGATGGTAGACTGCATAATGTAGGATCTTGGATAACAGAACCAAGCATTGCTCCCATTGAACCGCCAATGGTCCCATGTGTGAAGCCAGTTACAACCGATTGAAATTTAACAAGGCATCCAAACGAGATTCCGATTAAAGCACCAATCAATACACCTATTACAACCACTGTAATAAAAGGAGCTAACGTAATGAAGGATATGAGCATAGATAACATTGTACTAATGACGACTGTAACTGTCGCTGTAATCGTCATACCAAATCGGTCATCAAATAATTTTCGCTTTCGGTAGAAACTGCGAAATAATAGAAATGTTGAGATGACGTTTATGGTGAAAAGTAAAATGAATAAGACCTTCATTATGTTCACCTCGTTAACTTGATTTAGCCGAAGAGAGAATAACGATTAGGGAGAGTATGAATACGGTCTCGATAAATATAATAAAGGATGTACTTGAATTGGCAGATGCACCAACCATAGGGGCCATTATCCCCATCATTAAACCGTTTCCATACCCTGTTAGAAATGTTTGATAGTCAAATAGGGCACCAAACATTCCCCCTACAACAAAGCCGATAATTGTAGAGGCCATTGTGACTGGTACGAAATGTAATGGAAATTGATATATGAGAATAACCCCAGTAATAATCGAAACAAATCCTCCAGCAATGATGGATATATTCATACCTAACTGAAACCCAATAAGTCGACGAATATGGAAAAGATATAAATAGACAAATGTTAAAAGAACAAAATTACCATAAAGTATTATTCCTAACGTTGAAACCATTGAAAACACCTCGTATTTATCTCCATATAATACAGTGTATGAAGGTGAAAAAGATTGGGTACTTTACTTAGTCATCCTCAATGTAATACTCGATTGCTTTAATGGAATCAATTGGGATAATTCGATAGGTCATTTCCTTTTCGATAGTTACACAATCCATTGCGTCTTCTTGAGATGATTCCTCAAGATGAATATCTTCGTGACCATCTTTTATCTCCTTAGGTTGACTCATTTCCTTTCCGATAGATACATCCATTTTATCTTTTTGAAATGATTCCTCAGTATGAATTTCTTTGTGATCATCTTTTATCTCCCTGGGTTGACTCATTTCCTTTTTATTCTCAGAACTCGGAATATGGCCCAGTGGTTCATTGTTCGCTAATTGTGGTTTATCTAAGCTTTCGCTTATTTTCTCGACATCTTTGTAGTGCTTTTGTTTTCTCTTTTTTCGAACCTTTCCTTTAGGGAACCATGAACTAGTTAACAGTCGAGTAAAAGCTCTCGTTAACAAACTCACCTTAGTTGGAGATGGATTAATACTTGCTGCTTTTGTACGAGGTATTTGTTTTATCCGGTCTACGAGTTTTTTTTCAATTAAAAAACACTGTACTGCACATACAGAGGTAAGAGGAATGATTACGGGTGAATAACTGCGGTGAGATGGAAACGGAACTAATACGACGCAATTGTTTTTTTGATCGAAATGTTTTAATTGTAACAGCTTCGTTCCTGCGAATTGATTTTCGTTATGATGAGTAATGTTCTCAAACGGTTGTAATTGTTTATTATACAAAATAAATGCAAGATCATATTTTTTCTTTTCAACTGGGAGTGTAGGAATTGGTTCTAATTTGTTTAAAGAATGTTGGTATAGTTCGGCGTCTTGGAATATTTCCCTAAATGTACAGTTCATGTTTCACACACCTTTCCCCACAAACGTTGCAATTTAATACAATAGTTTATGTAGAACTACATCGAATTGGCTAGACTTGTAGGAAGTCCTACTAAAAAAGGGCTAATGTGACATTATTCCTGTTGCCATTGTTTTAGCAAAGTTTATGAAAATACATAAATTATGAATATAGAAATTTTATAGAGGGAGGGGTGAAGTTGGAAGAAAAACAGAGGCCCATAAGATTAGACGAATATATGAAAGTTTTACAAGAAAAACGACGAAAAGAAGAGGGTAAAGAAGATGTCATTAATGAATGGAATCGGAGAAAAGGGGAAGGGCTGACATCACCGACAGCAAGTACGTCTACGGAAGAGAATCGGCTCTTTATGGAATATATGGATAAATCGAACTTGTTTAACATTGCAAAGCATGACCCTAAATTGGGTAAGACGTTAACTTTGCGGAAATTTTTCAAATCGAAACGAAACCAACAAGTAGAAGTGTACTTAAAATGGGGAATTGAATCAATTCATACTGAAGGGAAAGTAAGTGCTGTTGGCCGGGACTTTGTTATGTTAACGAGTTTAAAAGACCGATTGTGGATACCTTATAAGGCAATTGAATCAGCCAATATCCCTTTTGGTATACCAGCTTATTCCAACAGTCACCAGCATTTTTTGTACGATAATGATTTACGCAATAAACTGACTACCAACTTTGGTGAAACGGTTGGAAAGCGGGATATATTAAAACAACAGTTTTTCGAAGAAACCTTATATACAAATTTACAATCATGGAAGCATACGTGGATTGAGTTGTATACGAAAGCAGGAGATAAAAAGTTTGGCAGATTAATTGGTGTGAGATCACAAGACATTCAAGTGAAAAATATATATGGCACATTTATGCTACCCATTGAAGATGTGATGTTTGTAAAAACGATTCGTTTTTTTACGATATTACGACAATCATTAAAATTATTCAGACAAATGAATTAAGATCTAGACGTTTTAACTATATAGTTTCCGTATATTGGAATAGTGTATAACGAGATTCTTTTTTATAACAATTATAAAAAAGCACGAGTAAGTGATGTAATGTAACGTAAGGGGGGATTGTAATGGAACATGAAATTCAAGATGAACTATTTCGTGAGCTACAAGAGTTGCAAGATGAAGACGTTTTAATTATTACACATACCGATCAATTACATTTGTTTGGGCAAACGTTTCGACCGATATTTTGTGGGAAGATTGCAGAAGTAGAGCTTGGCTATTTAACACTACACCCGGTAAACATTAAGCTTGTAAATGCCCCTTTTTTTAAATTTCCGATACCACTTAGTATCCCACTAGAAAAAATTGCTCACTTTACAACCGAGTTTGATTGTGAAAATCGTTTTCCACTTGCGTAATTGAATTGGTTAGGAGGTATCACATTGACAAATGGTAATTTTTCCAACATGTCATTTCCAACGGTAAATAATATTCATGATGAAGCGTTAATCGAACATTTTAAAGCAGGCGTAGATCATAAAGTGTTAATTTTGACGCCATCATTTCCGTTTATATTTATTGGCACGATTGTGGAAATTGTGGAAGACTATGTTGTTGTCGATGTCGAGACGACATTCGTTTCAGAACTGGAAAATCGACATTGGCATGTTCACATTCACCATATTGAAGCCTTTTATATTGAACGGGAAGATGGACCAAAAATTCCTGAATTAATAGATGGTTTATAACGAAAGGGGGTAAGTACAATTGAAACGTTTTTATCACGTCGTTGCCATACCAATTCGAATTGTACTCAACAATTTTGGGGATTACAATCCACATGGCATGATGTACGTGTTAAAGGAAAACGAACAAAAAGTAAAAGAACTCGTACGAAAGAATCCATTTACACCAGTAGACCTAGTGGAACCCCTCGTGATCCGGGCTAATGTAGGGGATGAAGTAGAAATTTTATTTGAAAATAAACTTCATGTTCCTGCAAGTATGCACTTTCAAGAAGCGGACTATGATGTAATGACATCTGATGGAGCTAATGTCGGAAACAATGAAAACTCAATTATTGACCCAGGAGAACAAATTGTATATCGATTAAAAATGACCCACGACGGGGTTTATTTATTTTCAGACTTAGGTGTTCCGGATAGCAGTGAACGTGGAACAAACATTAACGGTTTATTTGGGGCTTTGTTCGTGGAACCGAGGGGATCGTGGTGGACGGATCCAGTAACAGGTGAGCCGATGAATAGCGGTTTATACGCAGACATTCATCATCCGTATTTACCGTCACATCGTGAGTACGCTTGGATTTTCCACGACCAAATGCCTACGCTAGACTTAACTGGCAACAAACCGTTGGACCCAATGACAAACCAAGAGCGGGAGTCAACACATGCGGTTAACTATCGCTATGAGCCGATGGAAAACAGGGCCCGATTACTTGAAGAAGGGGTTGTTTGTCCGGATTGTAGTGGTGAGGAAGTGCACCATGATTCGTGGGTGTTTGGTGATCCAGCGACACCAATTTTACGTGGTTATAAAGGTGACCCCGCAAAGATACGTCTCGTTCATGCTGGTGTGAAAGAAACCCATGTGTTTCATTATCATGTTCACCAATGGTTTCGAGACCCAACCAATGTTGAATCGGAAATTTTCGATTCCCAGTCAGTAAGCCCACAGACATGGTACGATATAAAACCACTATACGGACTTGGAAGTTTACAAGGCTCTTTTGGTGACGTTATTATTCATTGCCATTTATATCCTCATTTCGGTGTTGGAATGTGGGGGATGAATCGAATCTTTGATACGTTACAAGATGGGAGCCAATGTTATCCTAACGGTGTACCCATTAAGCCGTTGCAACCACTTCCAGACCGACCCGCACCACCGGCTCCGACGCAAGATAGACCAGGTTTTCCGAATTTTATTCCAGGAAAAGTTGGGTGTAAGGCACCGAGACCACCATTGGGTGTCGTTGGAGGGCGAGATTTAACAGAATTAGAAAGAAATGCAGCAGTACCGAATCCTAGACCAGGTGCAGTATTTGCAGACCCTTGTGGTATAGCAGAAGCGCCTGTTGTTAAGGAATTTAATATATCTGTCATTGAACATCCGCTTATATATAACCGGCAAGGGTGGAATGATCCAAAAGGACGTTTATTTGTGTTAGACGAAGATATTGAAGATATACGCTCAGGTAAAAAAGAGCCAGAGCCACTTATTATCCATGCACCTGCTGGAACTTGTTTACGGATTAATTTTACAAATCGATTGCCAAATGTTGGAGATGGAGATGCCTTCCAACTTGTAACGAGAACTTATGAAGCAGGTTTGCACGTCCATTTTGTGAAATTTGACGGATTAGTATGTGATGGTGCGAATGTTGGCTGGAACTATGACTCTAGTGTTTTACCAGGGGAAACCATTCAGTACGAATATTTTGCTGATGTAGAATTAAAGGCTTGGTTTTTCCATGATCATTTGTTTGCCAATTATCATCAACAACACGGCCTATTTGGCTCAGGGGTTATTCATACGAGATTTACAAAGTTTTTAGATTCAAAAACAGGAGAAGAAGTGGATCATGGTTGCCAAGTTACAGCAGTTCATCCACTTATTCCAGATTACCGGGATCTTGCATTAATGGTTCATGATTTTGCTTTACTATTTGATTCTGATGGCAATCCGTTAAACCCTCCACCTTTCCCAGGTTCTCAAGATGACCCGGGTGTATTTGGCGTAAATTATAAGTGTGAACCCCTTCAATTCCGGTTAGGGGAAGATTGCGACCCTGCATACTCCTTTAGTTCCTATGTAAACGGAGACCCCGTAACGCCAATTTTACACTGTTATGAAGGGGATCCAATTCGGGTTCGACTCCTACAAGGTGCACACGAGGAATCACACAGTTTTAATATCCACGGCTTAAGGTGGCGATTAGAGCGACCAGATATGGAAACGAAGTTTACTTCACAGCAGCATATTGGCATATCCGAATCGTTTACTTTTGAGATTGAGGTTCCAAGATCCGGAGATTATTTATGGACGTTTGAAACAGAAGAAGACCTTTGGAATGGGTTATGGGGGCTAATCCGAGCCTTTGATGAGGAAGTAGATACCCTTATTCCATTGCCTGATCGAGAGGCACCACCTCCAAGAACAAAGGCGTTACCACAATGTACAGGTGATCCACCTCCGAAAGCAGAAGTCATCACAATACCCGAAGAAGCACCCAATCATGCACCAGTAAAACGCTTTGATATTGTTGCGTTCCACACACCTATTGAATATAGCAAATGGGGAGAGCATGATCCGTTTGGTATTGTGTTTGCCTTAGAAGAAGATGTGGATGCGATTATGGCTGGTGAATTAAGCCCTGAGCCGTTAGTCATTAGAGCAAATCATGGGGATATCGTCGAAGTTAATTTAACAAGTTTACTTGATTTCGATAAATTCCCGTTTCAGGATGGAATATGGCCATATCCGCCCGTGAAAGAGCAGGCTTTCTATCCACCTTCTGTTCGAATTTCTTTACACCCACAATTAATTCAATATGATGTAAAAACATCAGCAGGGGAAACAGTCGGATTTAATTATGATCAAACTGTTGGACCAGGAGAAACTGTAACGTACCGTTGGTTTGTAGATTTACCGTTAGGAGCTTGCGGTATGTGGGATATGGCAGATATTCGGAATCACCGCTCCCTTGGCACGTACGGCATGTTTATCGCTGAACCGAGGGGGACGAAAGCACTTAACCCATATACGTTACAACCGATTAAGCAAGGATCGTCTGCAGTGTTGCAACACCCTTTCCTACCGGAAATAAGAGAGTTTGGACTTGTAATGTATGACGGAGCACGGTTAGTTGATAAGCAAAACCAGCTTATTGTTGATCCTATTGATGGGATATTACTAGATCCAGACGAAGAAGCAGATGAAGTAGATACGTATGATTTTGGATCAAGAGGATTCCAATACCGAACAGAACGACTTATCAATCGATTGCAACGTAATCCGGATTTAGAAGAACTATTTAGTTCCAAAGCTCATGGTGATCCTTCCACTCCTCTGTATGAAGCCTATCCTGGAGATCCTGTTACAATAAGACTTGTAAATCCATCCGAACGACGGAGGGCTCATACGTTCCATCTTCACGGCCATTATTGGAATTCAGATGAACAGGATTTATTTTCTAAAATTAAATCCATTGAAGGGGAAATCGTTACAGGTCATACCATTGATTTAGCATTATTCTATGGTGCAGGGAGCTACTATCATTATCCAGGTGATTATATGTATCGTTCTGGAAACATTATGTGGGATCTTGAACAAGGAATGTGGGGAATCATGCGAGTCCATCCATCACTACAAAAACATTTACCACCTTTAAAAAAGTAAGAGGGAGCGCAATGTTCCCTCTTCTTTTCAAAATGTAGAGGGGGAGGTGAGTTATAAAAATGGACTCAGTGGAAAATAAGAAGTTTTGCTGTGATCAAGTTGAAGATTCTAGACATGACGATTTTTGTATTCCGCAAGACTGTTGTCCAGAACGATCTGAAACATTACTCTTTCCTTCAGAAAATTCCTGCTTGTCAAAGGAGTTGTTAGAACCATTAGAGGCGAAAATACATGCAGCAAATGAATTTCTCCTTGATGTTTCCTTATTAAACGGAGAAGATGACCACGTAGAAGAACAACGTAATCGTGCCTTGCAGAGAGCGTTTAATGGTTCAACCGGGACAGAGGTAAGCGTTGAAATAGATGCACTAGAAGGTCCTGAAGAACGTAATCGTTGGGAAGAACCTAAAAATACAATATTGAAAGGCAGGGTGTTTTTGGCTGGCCAGGACTTCGTTCTTTTAAGGAAAGGTAAGTCGGCGATTATTGTTCCATATATGAAGGTCTGTAATTTGAAACTTACGAATCGTTTTGCTAATTCTCATGAAGGGAATTCATTAATAGATGTTGATCCTTGTTTAAGAAGATGTATTACATTCCAGTTTGGCAAGGTTGTTTCTGCATCACCTGAGTTAATTCAAATTTTTTTTAAGATGCCTTTACGAATTCACTTACAAACAATTATAGACCAGGCAGTAGATATTAGATTAAATGACAAAACGGTACAAGGAGAAATTGAGGAAGTGATTGGGGATGAATTAATCATAAACAACCGTAAAAGTGGGAGGATTAACATTTTATTAGAAGAAATTAGTTTCATAAAATATAAACAGCTGTCGTAAATTCGACAGCTGTTTTGTTTATCTTTTATAATGATGTGAGGAGGAGATATGATGGGAAAAGGTACAAGATGGATTACTAGGTGGAGAAAAACTCGACAAAAAGGGATGAAGCAATTCATACTTATTCATGGCGTGCTTGGATGGGGGGTTCCTACTGGTATTCTATTTATGTTTATTCAACATCATTGGACAAATGGCTCTGGAACACCTATTGACCTTTCAAACACACCTTTAAAAACGATTTTTGTTCTTATAATTTTTATGTTAGCAGGAACACTTTTTGGTCGTGTGATGTGGGATGTGAACGAAAAGCATTATCATAAACATACATAAAAAAAAGCGCATTTAGGATACCTAAATGCGCTTCTTAGTGACAGCAATTACAGTCATGTTCACAGTCACAATGTTCATCATCTTTAACCTCTAGTCCTTTGACTGCATCCATTGGGAAAATTTTAAACATCGTTTTCTGTTTCTTTCTTCTTTTCTTTTTTTCTTTCTCTTTCTCTTTCTTCCTTTCTCTTAACCCCTTTTTTTCGTCATCCACATCACCCTCATCTTCCGGTTCACAAGATTCAATCAATTCATCAGAAGATTCCCATGGGTCATCTAGACGGTCTAGTTTTTCTAGTTGTTTTACTTCGACAAAATTGTGTCCAACGAAACATACCTCTGCAAGTATGTCTTCACATTCATTGCCGCATTCTACTGTCATTTTAACCTTACAACCGATGAGTTGTTGCAGGCGAAAATTCAAACCTCTCGTAAGTCCCCCTACACGGACTTTGAAGTGATCATCACAAATGAAATGCTCACAAAAATGCTCATCCCGCTTATGATGATGCCCGTGATGGTGTCCATGATGATGGTGATGTTCATGGTGTCCATGATGATGCCCGTGATGATCATCAAAGTGGCGAAGCGGTTTTCCACAGGAAGAACAGAAATTATCACTCATGTTCTTTCCTCCTTTTTATAATACGAAAATAATGTTTCTTCTCCCATCTTGCATTCGAACAATGTCGCCTTGTTGTTGAAAATTACGACTCATTTGTGTCATATTTTGACCGTCTTGTCTTCTTAGTGGTGTCAATTTACCGGGCTTATCAAATCTTCCTCTTGAACATGTGGGGCATAAACATTCACTGTTTCTTCGTAATGGTGAGATCGTGTGTGTTCTTGAAGGAGTTCTTCTAAAATCCATTGTTGAATGACGTATATGACTACCACAAGCACAAAACTGGTTATGATTCGGGTGATGGGAGTCACAATGATGTTGACAATTACAAAATCCATCAAATGAATGACTCATATATCCTGCTCCTTTCTTCTACAATACTAGTCTATGAAATATGTAAAAAATGGAATGGACCATCATCATTATATAGGTAAAAAAGTATAGCTTACTTTATATAAAAAAGAGGCCTACACAAGGCCTCGCTGTAGTGATTAGATGAATTTTAACAGCAGTGTGAATGGTGATGGTGGTGTTTGGGACAAGGATCGTGGTGCATATGATGTTTCAAACAACAAGGATTGAGGTGAACATGTCTTTTACAATGACATGGATGGTGAACATGTCTTTTGCAGCCACAAGGATCATCAAAAAAGAAGCGACGGCATCGGCAATGGACTTTTGGAACAAGATGTCGATGATTACAAAGTGAACAACAACCTACTTTTTTGAACGTTTTTTTTCTTTTTTTACCGCAACCGCATCCCATAAAGCGTCACCCTTTATAATAGGTTACTATATTTTATGAAAAATCATTAATCATGATAGGAACAAGCGTCACTATTTCCATGAAAATAGATGTTTGTCTATAAAAAAAGGAGCCGAAGACCGGCTCCTTTACTAGGGAAATTATCTTAAATCAACAGCTGGCAAGCAAGAGATTGCACAGAAGCAAGTTAAGTCAACTGTAATACATACGCCAGTGCGACGTAAGTCTCTTACATCTTCACCTTCAAGTTGCTCACAAGGATCTTCTGCATCGTCTGAACCTGCTTGATCACCAGGTGCATCAGGCTGATCTTCGTCGAAAGTTAGAAGTTCAAGCGTTGCGCAGCAGTCGTCATCTACAGAGTTTACACGGAAGATGAAGCTGTCGATACAGTCAAAGATTGTTGTACCGTTATCATTCTCTAAATCAACACCGAACCCTCTAAATGGTTCTAATTCTTTTCCGTATAGGATGAATGGAACTGTATTTAAGTTGTTACGGTTTACTGGAGATACTAGGTTGTTAATGGAACGTCTGCAGCTTACATCACACTCATCAACAACATTGTCCTGTGCATCAGCAATCGCGCGTACAACGTCGCAAACACAGTTCCCAGTATCATCAAACTGGATTCTATCGTCATCATCTCTTCTTCTACGATGGGACATAAATTCATACACTCCTTTTTTAAATTTATTTTGATTACATTAGTAAAATATGATGATGCAACATTTTTGTATGGATGATTGTCATGCGTTGCGATAATTAAGAATAATTTTTTTTCGTAAAAAAATGGTGTAACGATAGTGCAAACACACACCCAATTTTTCGTGATTTTCATATGGTAATATCAAGTGATTTTGTTATCGAATGGAAAATATATGGGGGATTATGTATGAATCGTAAAAAATGGGGATTCATTTTAATACTTTTAGTCACGATCAGTTTTAGTTTGCTTTATTGGCTATGGCCGAAACAAGACGATTTAACTGTCATCGGAGAGGTAGAACCTTTTACTTTAGAAGATGTCTTTGGCGAGTCATACGAACTGGATAATGGAAAAATAAAATTAATTACGTTTTTCTATACGAAATGTCCGGACGTATGTCCGCTTACGATGAAGTATATGGCAAATATGGTACACCCGTTACAAGATATGTTAGGGGAACAAGTGGAATTTGTTTCCATTACGTTAGATCCGGAACACGATACAAAATCTATAATTCAACATTATGCGAGTTCGTTTACAAATGACGATAACGGTTGGTATTGGGTTCGAACCACACCTAATCAAACTAGGGATATTGCAAAACAGTTTCAAATGGTTTATGAAAAAACGAGTGATGGATTTGTCGCTCATAGTACGACGGTCTACCTCGTAGATCCTAATCATCACATTCGCGCTATATATGATATGGCAACAACAGAGAAGCCGTTGAACACGGATCAAATTATGAAAGATATAAAAGAACTGGCACAACGTACATTTTAGTTGTATTTAATGTGGTAGATGACAACTGAATAAGAAGGCTGGTGGAGGTTCAGGAATAAAAAAATGAGTGCAATAGTGCAAGCAAATTGGTTCATAATATATGAAAAATGGATTACAGTAATGAGTAGGATAAGAAATAAATATGAAAGTAGGGAATTACATGCAAACAAAAATCGAATGGTCAGGAGATATGGGCTTTTCAAGTACAACACCATCGGGTCATTCTTTACAAATGGATGCTTCTGCAGAGGTAGGGGGGCAAAACAATGGCCCTCGACCAACGGAGTTATTATTAAATGCGGTGGCAGGGTGTACCGGAATTGATATTATATCAATATTAAAAAAAATGCGCTTAACGCCAGATTCATTTGAAATGGAAGTTGATGGAGAACGAGCCGGAGACCACCCGAAACGATTTACAAATATCCATATTCATTACAGACTTGAAGGTGATTTGCCTGAGGATAAAGTCGTAAGAGCAATTCAGCTATCAAAAGATAAATATTGTTCGGTTTCCCATTCATTAAATGCCAATATCACGGCTAGTTACTCTCTAAATGGTAAAAAGGGAAGTCAACAAATATAGGTAGAACCCCCGCTTACAAATCGTAACGGGTTCGTGTGAGACAGAGAAAAGATTAAATAACATAGCGCTTGGAGGTGCAATTAGCATGCTAATTGCATCTCCTTTTTTCATTCATCAAGGAATAAAGGAGAAAAGCATACCAAATCGCATGTAGAAATTAGTGTTGTGATCGAAATAAATGTTCGTATCTTTATGGCTTTACTCCTTAGCAGATTCTACATTCATCTTATCAAAGAACAAATGAGAAAAGATGTAAAAGAAACGTTCTATTCATATTTTGAAAAAGGTTGTGCATACACATGATATGAATGAAAGGGATGAGATGAAACAATGACTCAATTGTATGTAAACCGCGGGGATAAAATGTTTGTTAACAGTTCGAATAAAACCGTGCTCATGAATAATGGAGTTCGACTTGAACCGGTACATGATGATAAATTCGTAGAGAGGGAAGAGAAGTGTAATGTTAAAATACCGTCTAAATTGCTGGAAGATCACTTATGTGTATATTACGATGGGAAAAAGGGACTCTGCTTCGTCGGAATAGAAATTCCTTATGAACGGTATTCTCCGTATCATTCAGTTCTGCAAGTGATTCATTTGGCTCCTGCGTTAGGCGAAATATCGATTCGGGCGCGTTATGGTGATTCGTTACAAAACATTCATTATCAACAAAAAACGGAATGTGTTGAACTTTCACCACGTGTAGATGTTGTATTAGATTTTTATATGGGACATCAAAAATGGAAGACGTTATCAAATTTGACGACGAAAAAGGGAATGTTTTATGTAATCATCGTAACAGATCATGATCGTGATCCATTCATGATAGTTGAGATAAATTCACAATAAAAGATCATCCCGGAAAAATCCGGGATGATCTTTTATTCTTCTCTGTTTGGCTCTGACTCATGTTCTGTAATTGAGATTAGTGTTTGTGTATCATGTAATATTTTAATTTGATCGTTTTCGTAACCAACAGTAAATTCACTTTGATAATGCTCGGTGACAACACCTTGACCTTGTTCACGCATTTTTCTATCTTCTTCAATTGTAAATTTCATTCTATTATTTGATAACAGTTCGTAATTTACTATTTGCTTGTTAATCTCCATAATTTGAATGTAGTTTTCCCGGAACTCTTGGTAGCTCGTTTCATTTTGCCTATCACTACCTAACAGAGCATACGCATTGAAGTAATCTCGTAAATTAATGCTTTTAAAGAAATAATCAATAATATATTTCGCTTCTTCTTCCAGTTGCTCTGGAGATACTTTATCATATATCGATGAATCTACATTAAATTCAAGATCCATATTTTCAGCTTGGTCGGTCCACATTTGAACTAGGTCATATACATTATTTAATGGAATACTGAACCCCATCGTTCCTTCTTTCGTTCCAGCTGAGTTTATGGCGATAATTTGCCCTGTTTGTCGATGAATTAACGGACCGCCACTGTTTCCGTTAGTAATTGAGGCAGAGATTTGATAGGCATTATTGTAATCATAGCCTTGTATGGAAAAACTTCTGTTTTTACCAGAAATAATGCCAACTGTTACCGTATTTTGAAAGCCAAGAGGGCTTCCAACAGCAATAATTTCATCACCAATATCTGCTTCGAAGTCTGGATTTACAGAATTCGGACTTCGGTCGATTAATTGGGGAACACGGATAAGTGCTACGTCTTCCTCCGTTCCTATGCCAATTAATGCAGCAGGGTATGTTCGCGCATCTGACGTTTTTACGTATATGGAATCAGCTCCTTGAACGACATGGGCATTCGTAATAATATCGCCTTGGTTGTTATAAATAAAACCAGATCCAATACTTTGCCCGCTTTCACCTTCAGCCTCAATTTGGACGACGAACTTTTGTGATTCGTGAATAATTGTTTTTAAGTCCTTCGTATCTGGTTCTGATGAAGAATCGCTTACGAGTTCCGCAATGTCATTGCTAACAGGTACACTTTGTTGTACCCATGTTTGCCAATATGAAGAGATTACCATAACTACTATAAATAAAATAATTCCAGTTGCTAATAATGGCCATTTTAATTGATGTTTGTCCATGCTCTCACTCCAATTTTTTCGGAGAGTAATTATTGAGAATCTAAGAACCACTTAACCGTTTCAATCTCGGCTGTAAGTTCTTCCTCAATATCAAAATGATTAATTTCAAACTGTCCTATTTCGTTCGGATATAATGTTTCTGGATATAAATATACTTCATTTTCTTCCATAACTTCTTTGTCTTCATTTAATAGTTTATAAGAAACTGAGACTGAATAAATGGGAACCGTTGCTACACTTTCGATAATGCCTCTAACAACTAAACCACCGTATTCTTCTAATTGTGTTTCTATGGAAATAATCTCAATTGCATCATTTTTATTTCGTTCATATTCTTGTTCAGCTGCATTCATAGCTTGCTCAATTCGTTTCCGTTGTTCAGTTTCAAAAGCGACTTTTTCTTTTTCAATCGTTGTTTTCATACTTGTTAATTTTTCATTATCCGGTGCATATTTTAACCCATCCTTTACCACACCGAGTGCCGTGTTAAACTGCTTTACCTTAAGTAGTTCGTTGGCAGACGAATAGGTGTGGTCAACGAGGCGTTTGCGTATTTCAGATGCTAATTCTTGAGCCTTTTCGCTTTGAATCGATTCGACTTGCCACAATAAAAGTTTTAAATCTTCTATGGTTGGCTTATCGACCAATTGCTTCTCTACCTCAGCTGTTTTCACTTCATTTCTTGTTGCTAAGATATCTTCTAGTAATAAGCTAACCACTTGTCCATTGTAATGTTTTAATTTATTTTCGGCTTGCTTTGTTATGTCAACGGCTTGTTGATAAGCGCCTTCGTCCATTAGCTTTTTCGCAGAAGTTAATTGTTGTTGAATGTTAATGGCGATATCCATAAATTTGGCCGTATCCTGTGCCTCGGAGAAGTTACCTTTTACCTCCATTGCTTGTTCGAACAGTTCTTTTGCATCAGAGTAATGACCTTCAACAGCTAATAAAGCTCCATTTTCATACAGTTCTTTTGCTTTTGATGTTTGGGCATCAAGGTAAAAATAAGTTCCGGTAAATAGCAGTACTGCAAGGAAAAGAGCTCCGATTGGTAAGAGCCACCATTTATGGAAGAATGATGTTGATGCACGTTCTTCTCTTTTTTGACGCAGTCGTTCTTCTAGGTCAGTAGGCAGTTCTCGTCCACATTTAATACAATATTGTTCGTCATTATTCACTTCTGTACTACAATATGGGCAGTGTGCCATCACTTCTCACCTGATTTCTTTTTAAATGTAAGGATTTGTAAGTTGTATCGTTTCATACTAGATTTTAACATAGGCGAACTAGTTTGGAATACCATTTCGACAGAAAATTTGAAAAGTGTTTAAATTGATTATTTGTTCCTACATTTTTTGGTACAATAACATTAGGTTACTAAACAATAGGAGGTGTGAAACTTGGTCGAAACGGCGTTAGGGATTATTGGAGTCATTATTTTACTAGTAAATATTGGTTTTTGTATATTTGACCATGCTTAACATGGAATTGTAAAATCCCACGCTACATAGGCGTTGGGATTTTTTTATGATTGATTCACAGTCCGACGAACCTTACTTCTATTTTACTGTAATTCGTGCATAATTTCATTTGATTAAACTTTCCAATTTATAGACACGCTGTACAAACCTTCACCGATTTTATAAGTGAAGGAGGTGATGAATATTGGCTGTAGAAGAGAAAGTCCGTTCCCAATTACAGTTAATATTTGACGAAGGGCTTGATGACAACGGAAATCAAATATTAAGGACAAAAACCTTCCGTAACATTAAACCAGAATCAACTCCCGACCAACTTCATGCAATTGCTGTCGCATTAGAGCCACTACAACAATATTCACTGTACCGAGTTGAACGGAACGACTCATCAGTAATTATTAGTCAGTAATCCGATTCGTCATGTAAGAGAGGGGAAAGAAGATGTCGAAAAGATTGGAATTACGTTTTTTAAACGAAGAGGGGAGAACCGTTACTGTTACACTCGATAACCCAGTAGACCCGGCAGACCCTGATTTAGTCAATCAGGCAATGGATGAACTCATTGCTCAAAATACGTTTACGTCATCAGGCGGTGATCTTATTGAGAAGAGTGGAGCACGTATTGTAGAACGAAATGTATATGAAATTGAGCTTTCATAATGACAAGGGGAGCGGGACAAGCTCCCCTTAACTAATAGGAGGAGATATAATGGGAGACTGGGTTCGATGGATACCTGAGGTAGGGTTTCCTGTCATGGTAACCTTTTATTTGTTACACCGTATTGAGGGGAAACTAGACGTTTTAATTGAATCCATCCACCTTTTACCCGAAAAGATAAGACAGTAAAAAGCGGATTGATTTAGTCTCAATCCGCTTTTTCACTATTCTTTTTTTAACGCGTCCAACCAAACTCGTGAAACGGGTAAATGACTATTTCCGATCTACCGATAATTTCACTTTCTTCAATAAATCCAAGACCATTACGGCTGTCTTTACTGATGGATCGGTTGTCCCCCATCACAAAATAATTCTCTGGAGGTACATCCACTGGTCCATAGTCGGCTGTTGCTTGAATCTCTTCTTCACCTAGGTATAATTGCTCGTCAGGCTCACCATTTATGTAGAGTACATGATCTCGAATTTCAATTGTATCATTTGGTAAACCGATAACTCGTTTTACGTAGTTTTTCGTAGGTCGTTGAATAATGACAATATCTCCACGGTCAGGTTCTGACACAAGGTAAACTGCCTTGTTAAAAATAACACGTTCACCATTCTCCAATGTTGGATACATACTTGCACCTTCCACTACAGAAGTGGCAAACAAAAAAGACCTTATAACGAAGGCGAGCATTAATGCAATGATGATGGCTTTTCCCCATTCCCATATTTCCCTTAACAAGTTTTACCCGTCCTTTCTTGAAACGTACATATACTATCGTACCACAAACATACATTAAAATATTACCTTAACTGTCCAAAATTTAAACATTTTACTGTAAGTTTTGTTGTCATGACATTGTTTATTAAAAGGAGAATGAGGGTATACAGGAAATATGAACGCACTTAGGTGACTGATTCTATCATCCCTAATAGATTCGATGCCACGAAACGACAAAATGTATGTCGAAAAATAGCCCTTTAGTACAGGGAATCACCAATTTTCACACATTTTTCGAAAAATTTTGTCTTATTTTGCGATTCTATTTACTTTTCATAGTCCATTTGTCATAATCAAAAGCGTGTTTTGAAAAACTGGAAAAAGAAAAGATAGGGAGATTGGGGAATATGAGAAGGTCACAGAATACAGCTATAAGCTTAAGTGCACTAAAGGAAGAAATTAGCAGAAAAAGAAAAATTATGGTCAAAACGGCGGGGTGTTATGGCTTAGAAAGTTCCCATACGCTAAAAGTTAGTAGAGAACTAGACGACTTGATTGCTTTGTACTTGAAAAGTAAATTAGAAGAAAAAAAAGCAACACATTGAGAAAGTACTTGCAAGTCCATGATTAGGAGGGGAACTGAGTGGCGTCTAGCCAAAGTTTGGAAAGTCTCTTAATTGAAATCGAATTACTTCGGCGCCAACTAATGGAAGTAGCCACAAAAAAAGGGTTTTCCAACGATGAGTCGGTTCAGATGAGCCAAGAACTTGATCAATTATTAAATCGATATCAACTTTTGGAACGCAACAAGCATAATTAGATATTTGGAAAAAAAACAAAGCAGCGGAAAAAAACGCTGCTTTTTGTGTTTAAACGTTATCTTCTTTTGACAAATATAGTTCAATTCGATCTAATCCTTCTTTTAATGTGTCCATACTATAAGCATATGATAACCTCATATATCCATTTCCATAATGGGAAAAGGCATCCCCAGGTACCAATGCAACTCCTGCATCTTCAACTAACCTTACTCCTAAATCAAAGGATGTACAATTCTGAATTGGAAACTTCGGAAATAAATAAAAAGCACCTTCTGGCTTAATTGTTTCAAGCCCCATATTTACTAATCGATCATATACATAGTTTAATCGTTGTTCGTATGTATCACGCATTTGAATAGGATCATCTTTCCCATTTGTTAAAGCTTCTAACGCTGCTCTTTGGCTAATTGACGTTGGGCAGGAAACATTATACTGATGAACCTTTAACATATGCTTTGCAATATTTTTAGGTGCTAATACGTAGCCAATGCGCCACCCCGTCATGGAGTGAGATTTCGATACGCCTTGTATTACGATTGTTTGCGATCTGACTTCTTCAAATGTTGCGATTGATTTATGGGAGCGACCGTAAGTTAATTCGCTATAAATTTCGTCGGCCATAATAAATAGATCTTTCCCTTTTACATACTGCGCTATGTCATGTAATTCAGCATCTGTTAACCGAACCCCGGTAGGATTCGAAGGATAGGGAAGGACAATACATTTTGTCCGTTCATTTACATATTCTTGTAACTGTTGAACAGTAAGTTTAAATTCCGTTTTCGACGTATCTATAAAAACGGGTTTCGCACCTGCTAAACGGATTAACGGTTCATATGCAGGATAAATCGGTGCAGGTAAAATTACTTCGTCACCAGGTGTTAATAGGGTACGGAAGGTAATATCAATACCTTGTGAAGCGCCAACGGTTGTGATAATTTCGTCGTTTGGATCGTATATAAGGTTATATTTTTCGGCTACAAACTGGCTAATCGCTTTTCTTAACGGCAGCATTCCAGCATTGTGTGTGTATGTTGTAAAGTTTTCATCAATTGCCTTCTTGCCAGCTTCTTTGACGTGGTTCGGTGTATGGAAGTCAGGTTGTCCAATCGTTAAAGAAATAACATCCTGTTTCCCAGCCACTAAATTAAAAAATTTACGAATTCCAGATATTTCGATGTTTTTAACGTTACTATTTAGTAGATGTTCCATCGTTACCCTCCATAATTTGTTTCAATTCATGATATTCCACCATCTGATGTTCCTATTGTAGCAAAAGAAAACAAAAAAGAAATCCACTTGAATAGATCAAGTGGATTATTCAAAATAGTGAATCAATAATACCATAAACAAAATCCCGACAATAAACGAATATGTCGCCTGCCGTTCATATCCATCCCCATGACTTTCGGGAATTAATTCTTTATAAATAATAAATAACATAGCTCCTGCTGCAAAGGCCAATCCGTAAGGCACTAGTGAAGCAAAAATATTTGTTAGCGCAAATCCACCGAGTGCGGTTACGACTTCAATTGCACCTGTTAACGTGGCAATACCAAGGGCGACAAAGCGATTAATGTTTTGATTTACTAGGAAAAGGGCAACTAGAAACCCTTCTGGGGCATTTTGTAAGCCTATCGCCAAGGCAACTAAATTCCCTAGCTGTTCTTCTCCTCCTGCATAACTGACTCCGACAGATAATCCTTCCGGAATGTTATGGAGCGTAATAGCTGCTACAACAAGCATTGCTTTTTGATCAATTTCAATTTTTTTCGAAGCATCTTCCACATGTATATGAGGCATGTTTGTTTCTAATATCGTAAGGACAAGTACACCTAAAAATATTCCAATTGCAAGTTGTATAAAGTTTCCTGATGCTAATGATTCAGGTATTAAACTTAACAAAGAAGCTGCCATCATAATTCCTGCAGCGAAAGCCAGTAAAATATCACGCCATTTATGCGTAACATTTTTCATAAATAAAATTGGCAGTGCACCCAACCCTGTTGCAAGGGCTGACAATGTACTTCCGAGTAAAACTGATGTCATTCTGCATCACCTTTGTCGTTAAATCATTTTGTAATAAAAGTCTACATTACATGATTATACGGTAAAATTTCAATTTTGCGATGCATTCAACTTGTATTTTTTAAAAAAGGTTTAAAAAAGAACAAAAATGCCGACCATATTAGTAATATGTGGAAGGAGGTTTGTTCTATGGCTAATTCAGAGGTATTAGGATGGTTTATCGATACAGGTAAACTTGGTCCCTTAGGTATTACGGCTGATATGGTGCATTTTGTCATCGGACTTTTTTCGATTATTTTCTTATATTACTTATTACATCCGGTTATTCGTTGGTTAATGCACGTGAATTGGGGCAAAGTGCTTACATACTGGATTTGTGGAATCATTATGTTATTAGGGATGACTTTTTTGGAATTGTATCAGGGAGTTCATAATACCGGAGTGATGCAATTTTCTGATATGACGAGTGGACTATTGTCAGTATTAGCTTTTGGTTTACTATTAGGGTTAACACACTTGATTTCATCACTCATTAAATATTTGAAAAGCCGTCAAAAACGAAATACATATCAACCCCATAAGAACATGTGATGTCAGTTGGAAGGTATATTTCCTATATGAAATTTCCCAGCATGCAAATTCAATTATGGTAAAATAATTATGAATACTGCAATTAACGTAAGGGGGAAATTTGATGATGATGGAGGGAAGTATGCTTTCTGTTTTTGGTGCATTAAGTGCGTTTCTTATATATATTTTACTTTTTGGTCTTGTACTCATCGTATTAAACATTATTACAAGTATTTGGGCATATAAAGATGCAATCAAAAAAGGGAACAGTAAAGAATATGCGATTGTTGTCTTAATTGGGACGTTGTTTTTTCCTGTCATTGGTCTCATTATATACCTTATCATTCGAAATGACTAAGTTATTGTTTGAAATAACAAAAACCTCACTTTTGTGAGGTTTTTTATAAGAAGCGACCATATTTATCTCTCATTTGAAGGCGTGGACGTCGTGTTGAGCCGAATGGTTGGATCGTAGAGGTTGTCCGCTGATGTTTCCGCAATGGTTTCTCCCATCCTAGATAATCGTATAAAACGAGTTTTGCTCGCTTTAAAGATAGCTGCGGTTTCGGGTTGCGATATGATCCGTCAATATGCCCTAAGTGTTGAACACTTTTCATATCTTCTTTTGAAGGAGGAATATGAAAAGAATAATCTCCAACTTGGATGAGAAGAGTGGAGTGTTGTTGGCTAAACTTCGGATGGTTTGAATAATGGAGTCCAACCTTTTCAGCTTTATGTTCTTCTAAAAGTTTTTGTATAGCATTCTTTTTTAGGTCATATAAGTGCCGGGGATCAGGAGCTGCTTTAGCGTGTCGGTTGACAACAGATAAAGCTTCAGCAATTTGTTGCGGGGAAGGTTTTTTTCCTTTCGTCATGAGTATTCTCCTTTGATGATCGGGAGATAAGCCTCCCGTTATTTATTGTAAGTAATCTTTTAGATCTGCCATTAATGTTTGCATAGATGATGCGTCGGTACCCTTATAACGCTTAATTGCCTTACCATCAGGGGTGACGATAAAAAAGCTAGTGCCGTGATTGACTTGATCATGTCCGTCTACCTTTGAGACTAATGTTTTGAAGGAGTCAGCGGCGAAACTCTCAATTTCCTCTTGGCTGTATCCTGTTAAGAAATGCCAATTTGAATAATCTGGATTGTATTGGTCAGCAAATTCTTTTAATGTGTCCGGATCATCTACCTCAGGGTCAACAGAAAACGATACGAATGAAACTTCATCATGCAAATCTTCTTCAATGATTTGTTGCTGTAGTCTAGCCATATGACCTGTCATAGGTGGACAGATGGTGTCACAGTTAGTAAAAATGAAGTTCGCTACCCAAAAGTTACCCTCTAAATCTTCTAATGAAACCTCTTTTTTATCTTGGTTGATGTATGAAAATGAGTTGATTTTGTAGGAAAAATCACCTTCATAAGATTTTGTGCTATTCTCACCGCACGCTGCTAATATAAGTATAAAACTAAATGCAAGTAGCTTAAACACTGTTTTCATTCCAAAAAGACCTCCTATATATCTTTCTACGCCTATTTTACCACGTTGATGAAGGGTGGTTTTCAGATTATTTGACAATTTTATTACTCATTATACATAAACCATATTATAAAAGGTAGAGATCATAGTGGCCTCTCTACCTAAACTGTAATTTAGCTTTGGTTAGATTGTAACGTATAAACATTAAACTCGGGTTTACATAGGAACCGATATGGTAATCGGGTTGTACCAACACCTCTTGTGATAAATAGTTGCAGCGGATATTGACCGATTGTATATTGGCGATCCACGTACTTCCTTGCAAAAGGTGGGGAATATAAATGACCATAAAACGGAATTCGTACTTGACCACCATGGCTATGACCAGATAACTGTAAGTCAATTGGATGTTGAACAGTATGATCTGCATAATCTGGTTCGTGACATAATAAAAGTGTAAAGGTATTAAGATTTATATCTGCAAATGTTTTATTCAAATCGGGTTTGCCTAAGATGACATCGTCTAATCCAGCTATGTTGATTTTACTGTTTCCGATTTGTATTTCCGACGATTCATTTTGTAATAGTTGAAAGTCGCTTTCTTCCATTAATTTAGCAATTGTTTCAGTTCCGTAGCCACCATGATCGTGGTTTCCATATATCCAAAATTTTCCGTAGGGACCACTAATTTTAGTTAGGACATTCACAATTCGTCGAAACTCACTATGCAGTAGTTGCATAGGATTGTCTACAAGGTCTCCCGAGAACAAAACAATATGCGGTTTTTCTGCATTTATTTCTTTCACCAAATGTTCAAGCTGGTCAATATCATAATGAAATCCAATATGTGTGTCTCCAAATTGAACAATTTTCACATTATGAAAATCAGCGGGGATGCTATCAGATTGAATGCTATCCCGCTGTATATGTATCATTGCAGGCTCCAAATGTTTTGCGTAGTAATAGGTGCCTCCGCCAATACCAAAAAGTCCGAATAAGCTGGTTGTCATACGTTTTATAAAAGAGCGCCTAGTGAGCGTGTTCTTCTCAACCATTTGTCATCTTCCATCCTTCGTTTCTCCTGTCATATGCGTATCCCATTATAACACGCCATATATATAATTGAACTTTTTTCTAAGTGAAGGAGGGAAGGGATTTTTTTGTGTGATATGGAATAGAATGGTAACTGGTTTTAAGAAGGGGTGAGGAGAAAGTGAAGAACAGTGTTGTGATCGTAACTGGTGGATCAAGCGGAATGGGAAAATTCATGGCGGATCGATTTCTACAAGAAGGTCGTCAAGTTGTTATAACTGGTCGTGATGAAAAGAAGCTAGAAAAGGCAAGAGAGGAACTGCAACAGCAAACTGGTGGTAACGTACTTTCCATAACGATGGATGTACGAAGTTATGAAGATGTTCAGCGGATGGTCAGGGAGACAGTCGATACATTTGGGAGAATCGACAGTTTAGTCAACAATGCAGCTGGTAACTTTATCGTTCCGACTGAAAATTTGTCAGTTAATGGCTGGAAGGCTGTCGTAGACATCGTATTAAATGGAACCTTTTATTGTAGTCGAGAAGTAGGAAAATATTGGATTAAACATAAAATCAAAGGCTCCATCTTAAACATGGTTGCAACGTATGCTTGGAATGCTGGTGTAGGAGTCGCTCATTCGGCCGCGGCCAAAGCGGGTGTTTTATCTTTAACCCGAACATTAGCGGTTGAGTGGGGGAGAAAATATGGGATACGGGTGAATGCCATTGCACCTGGTCCAATAGATCGAACAGGAGGGGCCGAGCGGTTATGGGAATCTGAGGAAGCAGCAAAAAGAACGGTCGGTTCAGTCCCACTACAACGTCTCGGTCAACCTGAGGAGGTTGCAAGCTTGGCCAACTTTATTCTTTCCAACGAAGCATCTTATATGAATGGGGAAGTCGTAACTTTAGACGGAGGTCAATGGTTAAATGAATATCCATTTTAAGCGTAAGTACTTCTTTACGAAGTAAAACAGGATTGGAAAAATGAATAACAGTTCCCGATAACCTGCCTGCATAACGATACATAAATCCCCGCATATATAAGACGGATTCAACAGTGTTCTTTTTAAAAAAGTTCCCAAACGAGAAACGCGTTAGTCTAACGTCCATGGAGGGATCTGTGGACAATTGTATGGAGAGAAACATAATGAACTTCGCAAACCCATATATTAAAACAACAAAAAGGTTATAAATTGATACCGAAAATAATATAAGTGTAAATATGTTTCAAGCAGGTACCTATAGCATGAATGAGTGGGGAATTTTTTCTTGATGTTCAAAATAGCATGTGTCATAAAAATGGATTCGCCCCGTTGATTGATAGTGGGGCGATTCTTTTGATTTCTTATATCGTGTCAGTGACATCGGTCCTGGTGATGGATATGGTAAGCTTGTTTGCCAACGACTTGTATAGTTGAGTGGGAAATGTGGAATTTATCTTTTAACATTTCCTTTGTTTCTTCAAGCAATTTATCTCGATCAATATCATCCGTAACGACAAGATGGCAGCTCATAGCCGGGAAATCGGAAGTAATGGACCATATGTGCATGTCATAAACGGCACAAACGCCGGGAAGACATTGTAATTCGTCTTTTAGCTTGTCATATGATATATGTTGGGGCTTACCTTCCATAAGAACGTGTATCGATGCGAAGAAAACACGAATGCCACTTACAAATACAAGAACGGCTACAATCATGCTTGCAATTGGGTCTGCAATATTCCAATTAAAAAAGTAAATCAGCAGACCTGCTGTAATAGCACCGACCGAGCCTAGGAGGTCCCCTAATACATGAAGAAACGCACTACGAAGATTTAAGTTATCCTTCGTATCTCCCTTCATTAATATCCAGGCAACAATAATATTGACGACTAGTCCAGTCGTTGCAATGTATAACATCGCCGGACTGACTTGTGGAGGAGCGAAAAACCTATGAAGTGCTTCATAAACAATATAAACAGAAATAAGAAGTAGTGTTAATCCATTAAAAAAAGCAGCTAAGATTTCAAATCGCCGATACCCATAGGTTTTGGCAGCAGACGTACCTTTTTGACCAATGCTCATTGCAAATAGACTTAATCCTAACGCAAAGGCATCACTAAACATATGACCTGCATCTGAAAGAAGGGCTAAACTGTTTGTCAATAATCCGCCGATTGCTTCAATTATCATAAAACTAAAAATAAATATAAAGCTCCACTTTAACGCTGTTTTATTGTTTGTGTGGTGATGATGGTGTCCGTGATGGTGACTATGATCGTGGCCCATAAGGTTTCTCCTTTCCATTCATAATCTGTCTATGTAGGTGCGGGCCTATAATATTTACGATTGATACGAAGCATATATTGTGCAGGAGTAATATCTAAAAGAACGTTGTTTATTAACCTCAAGGACAGTTCACTCATATTTTATAATATAAGAATGTAATGATAAGAAGGTGACATAAATGTTTTACTATTGTGCCCATTGTTGTATTGTTACAAGGTATCCCCAAAGCTGTCCACTTTGTCATAAAAAATCATTAAGTCCTATAGAAATAAATGTGCAGCATCAACTTTCCGACAAAATGAAAAGTGATAACCGGTATTAATATTATCGGTTTCTTCAGCCTTCTTTACCATGCCATAAATGGGAAAGTAGTCTATTGATAACCATATATGTTAAAATATTGTTGTGAACGTATTTGTTGCGTTTTACTCCTGTGCGAAAAAGGAGTGACAGAGATGTTAGACTTACAAAGCACAGAATTACAAAAACTTAAAGTAGAAGATTTAATGATACCTGCTGAAAAGGTAGCCCATGTACAAAGTCTAAACCCATTGGAACACGCTTTGTTAGTATTAGTAAAAACAGGCTACTCTGCTGTACCTGTTATAAGTGGAAACTTTCAGTTTGAAGGTATCGTAAGTAAAACAATGATTATTGATAGCATTTTAGGAATTGAGCGATTTGAAGTCGAAAAGTTGTCTCAACATACGGTAAAAGATGTTATGGAAAAGAATATCCCAACATTAAAGCGGGATGATGATTTTTTAAAAGGTTTAAAACTGGTTATTAACCATCCATTTGTTTGCGTTGTTGGAGAAAATGGTACGTTCGATGGTATTTTAACTCGACGAGTAATTTTAAAACGTTTTAACCGGTATGTACATGAGAATAAACAAATCAGTTCAAGCTAAAATTGTTGGCAGTTATGCCAACAATTTTTTCTCATTTCAAGTGAATTCCATATAAAAATTGCACAGGAGAAGAGATAAACAAATTCATATAGCAAGGGGAACGATGATGGAGAATAGGAAAGTACAAAAAAAGACTCGACGTCCTTTTGTATTGGCAGCAATTATGGTTGGGATGTTTTTAGCTGCAATAGAAGCGACCATCGTTTCTACAGCCATGCCGACGATCGCTTCAGAGTTAGGTGGATTTTCCTCTTATAGTTGGGTTTTTTCTGCATATTTATTAACAAATGCTGGAACAGTCTTAATTTTTGGGAAGCTGTCCGATATATTCGGGAGGAAACCAATTTACATTATCGGTGTTTGTGTTTTTTTAGCAGGGTCTACTGCATGTGCTATGGCAGACTCGATGGAAATGTTAGTGGCAGCACGCTTTTTTCAGGGGATAGGTGCCGGAGCGTTAATGCCGATTGCGACAACCATTGTTGGAGATATATACACAAAAGAGGAGAGGGCTAAAATACAGGGTTATTTATCCAGTGTATGGGGGATCTCTGCCGTATCTGGCCCCGTTCTTGGAGGCTTTTTTGTAGATGTCTTAAGTTGGCATTACGTATTCTTGATGAATATTCCATTAGGGTTACTGGCCATTATTGGGATTGTATTTTTCTTTCATGAACAGATTGAAAAAGAAAAACGACATATTGATTACATTGGTTCGGTACTCATGGTCGTTTCTATTAGTTCCCTCGTCATGATATTGGTTGAAGGTGGAGTAAGTATTCCGTGGAACTCGCCTATTATGTACGGCCTTATTTTTATATTCATTACAGGCCTAACCTCCTTTTTTATTCAAGAAAAGCGGGCGTTAAATCCGATGATGCCCTTTCATATTTGGAAATATCGAACGATCCTATTCGCCAACTTAACTTCATTCACAACAGGTATGATTTTAATCGGTATGGCTAGTTATTTACCAGCTTTTGTCCAAGGAGTGATGGAACGCTCCGCGACGGTTGCAGGTTTCACATTAACGACTCTTTCCATTGGTTGGCCAATCGCTGCTACGCTAGCCGGCAGATTATATATGAAAATCGGATTTCGAACAACGGCATTATTAGGTGGCTTATCATTAATGATAGGTGGGCTTTTCTTTCTTACATTAACTCCAGAAAAAGGACCGATATGGGCTGGTACGGGCTCATTTTTTATCGGAATCGGGATGGGGCTATCAACAACTTCATTCATCGTTTCCATCCAAACGACTGTTGGTTGGAAACTTAGAGGGATCGCTACAGCGACAAATATGTTCATGCGTACGATGGGTAGTGCCATAGGTGCAGCACTATTAGGTGGTTTATTAAATAAGCAAATTTTACAATCAATTGAAACACATCAATTAGAGGAAACGGTATCTGTAGACTCCACCAATATTTTAATGGATGCCGAGCGGAGAGAAAGTTTACATGATAATGTACGCCAAGTCTTACAGAATGCGTTAGCAGACGGTTTACACGTTGTTTACATTGGGTTATTTATTTTAGCAATTATTAGTTTTCTCCTGATTACCCAACTTCCGAAAAAAGAGGAAACATAATTTTACTTGTCTAAATAACGAGGATTTTGGTACAGTAAAGGAAACAATGAAGAAGAGGTGAAGTAGCAATCATGAAAATGATGGATGCAAACGAAATTATTCAATTTATATCAAACAGTAAAAAATCAACACCTGTAAAGGTATACGTTAAAGGACAAGATTTGAAAGGGCTAGACTTTGGCAATGTTCAAGCTTTTGTTGAAGACAATAGCGGTGTCCTTTTCGGTGAATGGAAAGAGGTAAAAGAAGCTTTAGATGTACATAAAGGTTCCATTGAAGACTATGTAGTCGAAAATGACCGTCGTAATTCAGCTATTCCATTATTAGATTTAAAAGGGATTAATGCACGAATTGAGCCTGGCGCTATAATTCGTGACCAAGTAGAAATCGGCGATGGTGCAGTTATTATGCTTGGTGCTAGCATTAACATTGGTGCTGTTGTAGGCGAAGGTACTATGATTGATATGAATGCTGTGTTAGGTGGACGCGCAACAGTAGGGAAAAATTGTCACGTTGGTGCAGGTGCAGTTTTAGCAGGTGTAATTGAACCACCAAGTGCTAAGCCGGTAATCGTAGAGGATGATGTTGTTATCGGTGCTAATGCGGTTATTTTAGAAGGAGTTACAGTAGGTAAAGGAGCCGTTGTTGCAGCTGGGGCAATCGTTACCGAAGATGTACCACCAAATACAGTAGTTGCAGGTACTCCAGCTAAAGTAATTAAAGAAATTGATGAACAAACGCGATCAAAAACTGAAATCAAACAAGAGCTTCGTAAACTAGATGAAGAATAAGTAGAAAGCAGGAGCTAATCACTCCTGCTTTTTCTCTATACTTTGGACCGGGGTGATTAAAACGATGGAACGAAAACAGTTACAGACTATTCGTAGGGACTTACATCAAATACCTGAATTAGGCTTTCAAGAACATAAAACGCATGCCTATTTGATGCAATTTATAAACAGTCTTCCTCAACAACATATAAAAGTAGAAACATGGAAAACAGGAATCTTTGTTAAATTAGAAGGAACTGAAGGGGAGAAAACAATCGGATATCGGGCAGATATTGATGGATTGCCGATTAAGGAAGAAACCGGTCTTCCATTCTCTTCAACAATCGAGGGGAATATGCATGCCTGCGGGCATGATTTTCATATGACGATTGCGTTAGGTGCATTAAAATCTTTGACTGAAAGACGACCAAAACATAACGTCTTATTTATTTTCCAACCTGCCGAAGAAGGGCCAGGTGGCGCATTACCGATGTTACAAACGGACACAATGAAAAAATGGCGCCCTGATACAGTATTTGCTCTTCATATTGCACCTGAACTGCCAGTAGGTACCGTATCATCAAAAGAAGGGTTATTGTTTGCAAATACTAGTGAATTATTTATTGATTTTCACGGTAAAGGTGGTCATGCAGCATACCCGCATAAGACAAAAGATATGGTCGTCGCAGCGAGCCAATTTGTTGTAGATATTCAACAAATTATTGCACGGATGATTGATCCTCTAGATTCAGCAGTTATAACCGTTGGCAAAATGGAAGGTGGATTTGTTCAAAATGTAATTGCTGAACATGCTCGTTTAGAAGGAACAATTCGAACGTTAACACCTGAAGCAATGACTTTTATTAAAGAAAAAATCGAAAAGTATATAGAAGCGATTGAACTCCGTTATGATTGTCAAGGAACTGTGGATTACGGCTCGAATTATTATCAAGTATATAATGACCGTACGTATGTAGACCAATTTTCATCAACCCTATCTAACGTTGGGGTTCGATTTGTAGAAGCACCTACAGCGATGACTGGTGAAGATTTTGGTTACATGTTGAAAGAAATACCTGGTTTTATGTTTTGGTTAGGTGTTAATTCTGATTTCGGTCTACATAACGGCCGGTTAAACCCTAAGGAAGAAGCATTAGAAGTAGGGGTGAAAGTCGTTACCGAAATGATTCATCAACTCACTGTCCATGACTGAATAGATTTACATCTGTAGGGTAGAATAGGGGAGACAATAATCAATACAGGAGGAATTGTCATGAACCGCATTGGTGTTGAGCAATCATTAACAGATGTAAAACAAGCTCTACAAGAAAAGGGTTACGATGTTGTTGATCTTGAACGTATGGAGGATGCAGCAAATTGTGAATGTTGTGTAGTAACTGGCTTAGATCAAAATGTGATGGGGATGACAGCGGATGTACCAGGTGGAGCAGTTATTCAAGCGAAAGGTTTAACAGCAGAAGATGTCATCCATGAAGTAGAAGAACGATTAGAGCAGCAAGGATCATAAAAGCAGCGGAAAGCTGCTTTTTTTCTCATCATAAAGACATATATAGGGGAGAAAGGCTATGATCGGTTTCAACATGTTTATGGTAGTCGTTCTACTTGTGTTAACTGCATTTTTTGTTGCAAGTGAATTTGCGATTGTAAAGGTGAGGAAAAGTCAGTTAAATATGTTGTTGGAAGAAGGTCATCCCAAGGCAAAGATGGCCTTACACGTCGTAGATCATTTAGATGATTATTTGTCTGCATGCCAGCTCGGGATTACAGTGACAGCGTTAGGATTAGGATGGCTTGGTGAGCCGACGTTCCATCATTTGCTATACCCTTTGTTTCACATGGCGGAAATACCAGAGACGGTCGCCCATACAATATCCTTTTTAATTGCATTTTTGTTTGTAACTTTTTTACATGTTGTCTTAGGTGAGCTTGCTCCGAAAACAGTAGCTATTCAAAGGGCAGAGGCCATTACGCTTCGTTTTGCACGACCATTAATATGGTTTCACCGCATAATGTTTCCTTTCATATGGCTTTTAAATGGCTCAGGTAACTTAGTTGTCCGGATGTTCGGCTTTAAATCGGCTAACGAGCAAGAAGAAGCTCATAGCGAGGAAGAATTGCGGCATATTTTATCGGAAAGCTTTCAAAAAGGGGAAATTAATCGCTCTGAGTATGAGTATGTAGACCGGATTTTTAAGTTTGATAATCGTACAGCAAAAGAGATTATGATTCCAAGAACAGACATGGCCGTTGTTGATATTGAGGACTCTTTACAGTCCATCATCGCCCAAATGAAAAGCGAAAGATATACGAGGTATCCCGTTGTGCAAGGGGATCGGGATCATGTCATTGGTATGATTCATATTAAGGAAATATTTATAGATGGAATGAAAATCGAATCGATAAAACCTTTTATCCGTCCTGTGATGAAAGTGTTTGAAAATATCCCTATACATGAACTCCTTGTCAAATTACAAAGAGAGCGTACACAACTAGCCATACTAATGGATGAATACGGTGGCACATCAGGGCTTGTTACATTAGAGGATATTTTAGAGGAGATCGTAGGAGAAATTCGTGACGAATTCGACCACGAAGAACAGCTTCCATATAAAAAAGTAAATGAAGAACATTACGTTGTTGATGGAAAAATGTCGATTCAAGATTTAAATGAACTCATTGATATTGAATTGGACAATCATGAAATTGATACAATTTCTGGTTGGATATATACGCAAGATATTGATGCGAAAGAGGGGACAACAGTACATTATGGAGATTTTCGTTTTACTGTGGTAAACAAAGAAGGAGGGCAAATTAAACAAATCGAAGTTCGCCGGGATGATTAATGAAATCATTTGTCAATTGATTCGTTACCATCTTTTAGATCGTGGATTTTCTCTCGTGCCTGCTCGTCACTTTTATCTCCTGTTATTTCTGTATATTGGTCTGATCTTTTCGCAATACCTTCGATTACATGATTGTTAACCTGTTCAGTCATCCTTTCTATGAAGGTAATGTCCTTGCTTAATAATTGTTCTGCAATATATATTTTAGCCATTTCATAATAACGTTTAGCTTCCTCATTCGTTTGGGCACTCATAAGTTGGTTTTTCAATTTATGATATGTTTGATGTTTTATGAAAAACTGTCGTAATGAATTTGGATAATCATCACTATCCTGAACCAGTTTACCTAACGGAGGTTGTTGATATTGAGTTTGTCGCTTTTCATGTTCATATCGGGCGAATGCAAGCTTTTGTAATAGTTGATAGGAAGTTTGCATCGCGCTTAATTCTTTTGTAGATTTACATTTTTTTATTCGTTTTCGTAGTAAATGAAGTGTTTGATATTCCTCCTTCGTTAAATATTTCGATAATGTAAATTTCATAACCTTCCCCCCTAGAGTCTATAATCTATGAACCACAGTTTTCTATCATTATTATACTTCAGTGTTCCGTAATGGTACCTATGAAATAACCTATTTTTATACCCATTTCATCTATTAAGTATCCCTCACGAGCGTTTGCAAAAAAAAAGCGTGTAAAATAGATAATTCAACTTTACACGCTTGCGAATTATTTGCTTTCTGACTTTTGTTGAATGAGTACACGGTGTGGGAAAGGTATCTCAATCCCTGCTTGATCTAGTGCTTCTTTTAGCTTTTGTCTTAGTGCCCGTTCTACGCTCCATTGTTCCATGCTTACGGTTTTTGCTATTACACGAATGACTACATCAGATGACCCGAGAGATTGTACCCCTAATACGTCCGGTCCTTCTTCAATTCGTTCATCGCTGGCCGCAAACTCTTCGCAAACACGTTTTAACACTTTGACAGCTTCATCAATATTTTCACCGTAGGCGATACCTATATCTACTAGTGCTCTCATCGTTCCTCGAGAATGATTACTCACATTAGATATGTCTCGATTTGGAATATAATGTAGTGTGCCATCAAAATCACGTAGCTTTAACGTTTTAAGCCCTATTTCTTCAACAATTCCTGAAAGGCCTGCTACAGATATATAATCATCTACATCAATTTGACGTTCCAATAATATGAAAAAACCTGTAACGACATCACTTACAAGACCTTGCGCCCCAAACCCGATGGCTAGCCCAAGTATTCCTGCACCGGCTAATAGCGGTCCAATAGGGATTTGTAAAATGCTTAAAACGGTAACAATCATCATGAAAAATAAAACATAAGAATACGTGCTTAGCATTAATTTTTCTAATGTCTTTGCTCTTCCTTCAGACAATTTTTGTTGTTCCGTCATCTTTGTCATCGACGTTGTAATGATTTTTCTTCCTAATGGTTTGGCAATAGCGTATGCAATTAATATGAGAATGATTTTAAGACTAACAGCGAAAAACTGTTGGATTAATGAGTCGAAGTCAATGTTTAAATTTGCGAAAAATTCCATTCTATTTTGTTCTCCTCCTAATGCTCATTTCCAATATGTACGGTATTTGTTATTCCACGAATTGGCAACCGTTAATCATATTCTCTATATTTTAACTGAAAATGGTTGTGAAAAAAATGAATTCTATTAGACGTAATGCCCATAATACGGTATAAAATTGGTAAGATTTGTACAGATTACATTAATTATTAATAAAAATTGACTTCAATTAATAGTCTCGTTATAATAATTTCTGTGCCGACAACAAACAACAAATGGAGGGATTACATATGGCAGAACGCATGGTAGGAAAACAAGCACCACGCTTTGAAATGGATGCTGTATTGCCAAGCAAAGAGTTTGGAAAAGTTAGTTTGGAAGAAAATATGAAAAATGACAAGTGGACTGTATTGTTCTTTTATCCAATGGACTTCACTTTTGTATGTCCAACAGAGATAACAGCAATGTCAGACCGCTATGACGAATTTGAAGACTTAGATGCAGAGGTTGTTGGAGTATCTACAGATACAATCCACACACACCTAGCATGGATTAACACTAGCCGTGAAGACAATGGTCTAGAGCAATTGCGTTATCCTCTAGCTGCTGACACCAATCATGCAGTATCCCGTGAATACGGTGTTCTAATTGAAGAAGAAGGTGTCGCACTTCGTGGTCTATTCATTATCGACCCTGATGGTGAATTGAAGTACCAAACTGTATTCCATAATGATGTTGGCCGTGATGTTGATGAGACATTACGTGTACTTCAAGCCCTTCAAACTGGTGGACTTTGCCCGGCTAACTGGAAGCCAGGTCAAAAAACCCTTACTGTATAATCTTTGAAACTAGTAAGGTCTAACACTATGTTGTTAGACCTTTTTTACTTAATCTGTCTAAGGGAGGTAGAATGATGCGTTTACGTGATGAAATGCCCGAATTATCAGGTGAAACAGCTTGGTTTAACGGATCGGTTTCTAGAGAAGATTTGGTAGGAGATAAGCCAACCCTAATCCACTTTTGGTCTGTAAGTTGTGGCTTATGTAAAGAAGCAATGCCGAAGGTAAATGAATTTCGTGATCAATATCAAGATAAACTAAATGTTATTGCAGTCCATATGCCTCGTTCTGAAAAAGACTTAGATCTTGATCAAATTAAAGCAGTGGCGGAACAACATGAAATCACACAACCTATATTTGTAGATAATGAACATAAACTAACAGATGCCTTTGAAAATCAATATGTACCAGCATATTACGTATTTGATGAGGAAGGAAAGCTTCGCCATTTCCAAGCAGGAGGAAAAGGCATGAAAATGTTAGAAAAGCGTGTGAATCGTGTTTTAGGTGAACCAAAATAATAACGATAAAAGCCCCAATCATGTTTTGGGGCTTTTTACGTGAAATAAGCAATTTCAGCTTCTGGGAAGTGGCTATGCACATAGTCACTAAGAGTTTCTTTCATATCCTGTTGATCTTCTTTCGGATAAACGTACTTTCCAATCCCGTATTTCCCCCAACGATATTGGCGTTTATTTTCCTCCATTTCCAACTTTGTCATAGGATAATTTTTTAATATGGTATTTTTTGCCGGTTTCGTGAACCGGTGCTGAATTAATTCAAACGTAAGGTTTTTACGGGCATGGTGTGGAAGGTAGGCATCAAGTTGCTCAAATAGTTCCTTATACCCTTCTTTCCAAGTATCGTCGTATAAATAGATAGGCGCAACAATAAATCCTAAAGGATAATCGGCCTCAGCGACCTTGGCAGCAGCTTCGATTCGGTCCTTTAATCTAGAAGTGCCAGGTTCGAAGTATTTAATGACGTAATCTGCATTCACACTAAATCGAAATCTTGTTTTCCCTTTATGATCGGCATCGAGTAAGTGGTCCACATGGGAAAATTTCGTTACGAAACGGAGCTTGCCATAAGTTGATTTGCCAAAGTGTTCGATCGCCTGTTTTAACGAATGTGTAAGATGATCGACTCCAACAATGTCAGATGTACAAGATGCTTCAAAACGTGTCTCCTCTGGAGCTCGTTCTTCCATATATTGATCTGCTGCATCAAATATTTCTTCGACATTTACGTATGTTCGAATATATGGTTTACTTCCCATTGTTGTTTGCAAATAGCAATAATGACAATGCCCCATGCACCCTGTTGCCAGTGGAATGGCATACTCTGCTGAAGGCTTGGACGTGTCAAATTTTAATGTTTTCCTTACCCCAACGACTAGTGTTGATTTAGCAATTCGGTATTTTTGAAAATCGTTTTCCCCTGGTAAGTTTCGTACTTGGTTATGTGAAGTAGTTTCACGTATTTCTATGCCATCCTTTTCGAACTTTTCCTTTAATTTTTTTCCTAAGGAGTATTCAAGGGCGCGTGGCTCAATATAAACCAGCTGGGGTACGAACGGCTTTACCATAATTCATTCGCTCCTTCTAAATCCCCGAAGTACGTTTCATAAGCTTCAAGTGCTTCTTCCTTCGTTTTAAAAATAGCTAACTCATCTGACACAGGGTAATACGTTTCATATAAAAATAATGAAATTTCTTCTTCATGGTCTGGGTTTTGCACAATGGCTGCTTCTTGAATATTTGCTACATTTTGAATATGAGGATTTCGATAAATGACATATACGATGTCTCCGGGTTCATATTGCTGGTCGTATGCTTCATGTACATCCATATTTGAACACCTGCCTTTTTTCCTCTTTATGATTATCCTTCCCAAGGATGTATCTTTTTACTGAAAGTAATTGACGGTTAATCGTCTATATAATGTAAAATCTTGTCGACCTAAAAATTGGTTAAATTCAGATAAAAGGGTAGAAATTTATTTCGATTCCCGATATATTTATATATACGTGCAAAAAAGTGAAACAAAAAAAGGGGGGAGAACTTTGGATACATTTAAAAAATTGATGCACTATTATTGGCCGTTCAAACGGTTTTTGTTCTTATCATTAGTTTTTTTGTTATTCGTAACAGCCATTACAGTTATTTATCCAATGATTCTTCAAGTTACCATCGATGAAGTGATCTTAGGAGAAAAGTATGATTATATACCATATATTGCATTTGGCTTTATCGTTATTATGGTTATAAAAGGTTTTGCAACCTTCTTTCATCAATACTTAGGTGACTATTTCGGGATTAGGTCAGTATATGAAGTGAGAGATGGTTTGTATAAAAAATTACAACGTCTACCGTTCCGATACTACGATAATGCAAAAACAGGTGATATTATGTCACGACTAACAGCGGATGTGGAAGGGTTTCGTTTCTTTTTATCATTCGGGTTCTCTGAAGTCATTCGGATCACCTTGTTAATTTTCTTAAGTTTATCTGTCATGTTTTATTATTCCGTACCTTTAACTCTTGTCACAATGGCTGCAATGCCGTTTTTGGCTGTTGTAGTTTTCAAGTTCGATAAACAGGTGCATCCGGCATTCCGGGGAATCCGTAAATCTTTCGGTAAGTTGAATACGAGAGTACAAGAAAACATAAGTGGAATTAACACCGTAAAATCCTTATCTAGAGAAGGTTTTGAAATAAACCGTTTTACAGATCGAAATGAAAATTATCGACAAAACTTTTTAAAGACAGCTGACGTTTGGGCGAAGTACTTTCCATTAATGGAGTTTATCGGAAATGTATGTGTTGTTGCTTTACTTTCCTTTGGTGGATATTTAGTCATTCAAGGTGATGTACGCCTTGGTGAACTAGTGGCATTCTTCAGTCTGGTTTGGTACATTATGTGGCCACTAATGAATTTAGGGTTTGTCATTAATATGTTCTCGCAAGCAAAGGCTTCCGGGGAACGTTTGCTAGAGATTTTAGAGGCAGAAGAAGATATCCAAGAGAAAGAGAATGCGATTGTGAAAGAACGTCTAGAAGGGCACGTTACCTTTGAAGATGTTACGCTAACCTATGTAAAAGACGATGATGAAGCAT
This sequence comes from Salirhabdus salicampi, assembly GCF_024259515.1. Lineage (NCBI taxonomy): Bacteria > Bacillati > Bacillota > Bacilli > Caryophanales > Bacillaceae > Salirhabdus > Salirhabdus salicampi. Next base: position 813,962 of record NZ_JANBWE010000001.1, read on the forward strand.
TGAAAAATATCTCCTTCGATGCTCCTCGAGGAACAGTTGTCGGACTTATAGGGGCAACCGGATCAGGTAAGACGAGTATTACACAATTAATTACTCGTTTTTACGAGCCTGAAAAAGGAAAAGTGCTCGTTGATGGTGTAGAAGTTGAAGATTATTCGCTACTAACATTACGTAAAAATATCGGTTTCGTTTTACAAGAATCTTTTCTCTTTTCAACATCCATAAAAGAAAATATTCGTTACGGAAATCCGGATGCTTCAATGGAAGATGTCATTGATGCAGCGAAACGAGCGCAAGCCCACGATTTTATTATGGAAATGCCTGATGGCTATGACACAATGCTTGGTGAACGTGGTATGGGATTGTCTGGGGGACAGAAACAACGAATTGCCATTGCCCGGGCAATTTGTATAAACCCTAGTATCTTAATTTTAGATGATGCTACGTCAGCGGTTGATATGGAAACAGAATTTAAAATCCAAAAAGCTTTAAAAGAAGTTATGAAGGATCGTACAACATTCATTATTGCTCACCGTATTTCCTCATTAAAACATGCTGATGAAATTTTAGTGTTAGAAGATGGGGAAATTGTAGAACGTGGTAAACACGAACATCTGTTGACAAATAACGGACCATATCAGCGTATTTATGACATTCAGTATCAAGATAAAGAACTAATTATGCAAAGTCAGAAAGGGTAAGGGGGGGAAGTATGAAACAGAAGAAAACAGAAACAGAAAATAAACATTTAAATCGCTTTTTTTACACTGTAGATCAAGCAATTGATAAACCATTTAACTGGCAGCAAATGGTGCGATTGTTAAGTTACATGAAGCCTTATGCGAAAACATTGTTGCCGGCGGCTTTGCTAGCCATGCTCATTTCTACACTCGTTCGACTGGCTGTCCCAATTATTATCGGTAAATATGCAATTGACGTAGCACTAGCAAATCGTGATACAAACTTACTAACTATATTAGTTGCAACTATTGCTTTATTATATTTCTTGAACTATTTAGGGAATGTTTTCCGTATTCGTTGGATTAACAAGTTAGGGCAAAATGTTATTTTTGATTTGCGGAAGCATTTGTTTTCTCATGTTCAGCAATTATCCCATCGCTTTTTTGATTCTCGTTCGGCAGGCTCAATATTAGTTCGGATTATGAATGATATTAACTCGTTACAAGAGCTGTTTACGAACGGTATCATTAACTTATTGATGGATGCAGTAACCTTAATTGGCATTCTCGTCATTTTGTTTATTTTAAGTCCTGACCTTGCATTAGCCATCATGATTGTGTTACCAATCATGTTCTTTATTTCAACTAAGTTACGTAAGAAAATCCGTCGTTCTTGGCAACAAGTTCGTATCCAACAATCAAGATTAAACTCTCATTTAAACGAAAGTCTTCAAGGAATGCGGATAACACAGTCATTTGCACAAGAAAAAGAAAATGCCCAATTTTTTAACGGTGTGAACTCTGATAACTTTGAATACTGGCGCCAGGCTACGCGTAAAAGCGCAACGTTCCGTCCTTTTGTCGAGATGAGTAATGCTATCGGAACTGTTATTTTAATCTGGTATGGTGCACATCTAATCCAAAGTGGTAGTTTAACGACCGGGGTTTTCGTAGCCTTTGCTTTTTATTTAGGTATGTTCTGGGAACCAATTTCCCGTCTTGGTCAAATTTATAATCAGTTGTTAATGGCAATGGCTTCATCTGAACGTATTTTTGAATTTTTAGATGAAAAGCCAAATGTGGAGGAAAAAGAAGATGCCGTCGAACTTAGAAATATGAAAGGGCATATTGAGTTTGATAACGTTAAGTTTTCCTATGATGAAAAGCGAACAGCTTTACACAACATTTCATTAGAAATGAAGGCAGGCCAAACGGTAGCTTTAGTTGGCCATACTGGTTCAGGGAAAACAACAATTGCTAATTTAATTAGTCGTTTCTATGATCCGACTGAAGGCGAAGTAAAAATAGACGGTTATAATTTACGGAACGTCCGATTAGATAGCTTACGTCAAAATATTAGCGTCGTATTACAAGATACATTTATTTTCTCTGGTACAATTATGGAAAACATTCGATTTGGTAATCCGGAGGCAACAGACGAAGAGGTTATTGAAGCAGCGAAAGTGGTTGGTGCTGATGACTTCATTCAAAGGTTAGCGGACGGATATGAAACAGAAGTAGAGGAACGAGGTAATATTCTTTCCGTCGGGGAGCGACAATTATTGTCCTTTGCCCGTGCATTGTTAGCAGATCCGAAAATTTTAATATTAGATGAAGCAACAGCTAGTATTGATACAGAAACGGAAAAACGAATTCAGGATGCACTTCGTGTTTTACTCGAAGGTAGAACATCGATTATCATTGCACACAGATTATCTACGATTCGTGAGGCAGATAACATTATTGTGCTTGACCATGGTAAAATTATTGAACAAGGTAGTCATGACGAACTTATGCAACGTCAAGGTGAGTATTATGAACTCGTAAAAGCCCAATTCCAAATGTTAGACGCCATGTAATATTTAGTCCGAAACCATATCTTACAATATGTAAGGTATGGTTTTTTCTTTAACATAATCCTCCCTTCCAATACATAATTTGGTTATATGTGTATAACTTCTGTTTTTTTGAAGGAGGACATCTGGTGAATATACACGTCGTGCAACGTGGAGAAAGCTTATGGCAAATTGCCCAACGATACGGGGTTCCCATTCAACAGCTTGTCGAAGTCAATGATTTACCTAGTCCAGATCAATTATTAGTTGGGCAGGCAATCATCGTTCCTACTGAACATAACCACATCGTCCAGCCTGGTGAGTCGGTATGGAACATTGCCCAACAATACGGCTTAACGATAGATGCACTATTAGTGGAAAATCAATTAGATGATCCAAATGTAATTCAACCAGGCCAAGTATTACGTGTCCCAGTTAGCCAGCATGTAGTACAATCCGGGGAAACCCTCTGGCGAATCTCAAGAAGTTATAGTGTTCCGTTCCAAACATTAGCAAATATGAATAGACTTACTAATCCGTCACTTATTCGTCCTGGGCAGCGTCTTATCGTTCCTAGGCGGGTAAGACCGGTTATTGATGTAAATGGTTATATAATCAATGTTGCGGAAAGAGGGCAGCAAATTTTACGTAACGTAAGTTCATTCTTAACATACATTAGTCCCTTTAGTTACGAAGTAGGTGCTGATGGAACGCTGATGCCATTTGATACAGCGGCAATAGCTGCTGTTGCACAAGAAGTAAATGTATCTCCATTAATGGTGATAACGAACATTCGAGAAGGAAGCTTCAGTTCTGACTTAGCAAGGGAACTTCTTCATAATGAAGAGGCTAAAGAACAATTGATAACGAAAATTATTGAGGTGATGCAACGTGAAGGATTTACTGGACTAAATATTGACTTTGAATACGTATATCCAGAGGATCGAGAACACTATAATCAATTTTTACGTCGAGTAGTTGACAGACTCCATCCGTTAGGCTTTTCCGTCTCTACAGCTGTAGCTCCGAAACTAAGTGCAGAACAACAAGGTTTATTATATAAAGCCCACGATTATAAGGCACACGGTGAGATTGTCGATTTTGTTGTCATAATGACATATGAATGGGGGTATTCGGGTGGTCCGCCAATGGCGGTTGCCCCGTTAAGTGAAGTGCGCAAAGTGATTCAATATGCGCTAACTGAGATGCCCAGTGAGAAAATTATGATGGGAATGCCCCTTTATGGATATGATTGGACATTACCTTATGACCCTAGTCGTAGAGCTCCAGCTTTAAGTCCACAGATGGCAATTGAACGTGCATACCAATACCAAGTGGAGATAAAATTCGATGAAAAGGCAAAATCCCCTTATTACAATTATCGAGATGACCAAGGAAGAGAACATGTAGTCTGGTATGAAGATGCTCGTAGTGTTCAAGCCAAATATGACCTTGTAAAAGAGTTGAATTTACGTGGCGTTAGTTATTGGGTTCTAGGAAATGCCTTCTCCCAAAATTGGTATGTTTTACAAGATAATTTTCAAATTCAAACGTATTAACATGTGGATACTCACATGTTTTTTCTTTTTCGAAAAATTTAAATTTGAATAGTTGCCATATAAGGTAAATGGTCTGAAGCATCTTCATCTTGCTTTATGACCTTTGTATGCATGACATCAATGTCACTCGTAGTAAAAATGTAATCTAATCGCATGCGTGGGCGGTGAGAAGGGTACGTATAACCTCCAGCCACATTGCCGTTTTTTATGACCCATGAATCATTAAAATGTTTCACAACTTTATCCCAACTTTTCGTGGTGGGTTTCATATTCCAATCTCCCATTATAACTGCAGGGCCACCGCGATTTCGCACCTTGTTAATAACAAATTCCGTTTGTTTTTTATGCAGAAAAGGGGCGAAGCTAATATGAGTTACATACACTCGCAACGTAGTTCGATTTTCTAGTTGAATGGCTGCTTCTAATAACGCACGATCCTCAACAATACGAGGTAAAAAGTCAAAAGGATGATTTTCATAACCTACAATCGGGTACGTTGATAAAATAGCATTACCATATTGAAGTTTATGGTCGCGTTCTTTCTTACTCGTCGTAATAGCAGGGCCGAATGCAAATTCCATGTTTAGCTTGTTAGCAAGACGATAAGCTTGGTCGAAAAAATTACTCCGTTCTGAAAAATGTTTGTCTACTTCGTTTAGACCAACAATTTGTGCATTGGTTGATTGGATCACGGTCGCGATTCTTTCTAGATTCAATTCCTTATCTTGACCCTTTCCATGATGAATGTTAAAGGTCAACATATGTATCTTATGCATCCCTTCTCACCTTCTTTCTAACATGTATTATTAGTTAACGTTTATTTAATTTATTCAGATGAATGAATTGAAACGTTTTGTGCCATATTAAGAGTATAAGGAAATTAAAGGATGGTCGGAATGCACCAGTCAGAAGGAAATACCCAAAAGCCGGTGATTTTACTCGTTATAGATACGTTAATGGATGAACCTTTACAATTGGCTATTCAGGAAGACCAAGTGCCTGCACTAAAATTTTTAAAGGAAAATGGACAATATTATCCGAATTTAGTCAGTCCGTTTCCAACTATGTCTGTAAACGTAGACACTACACTGCTGACAGGCAAGTATTGTGACAAACATCGACTTCCCGGGTTAGTGTGGTATCACGCGAATGAAAATCGGATTATAAATTATGGTAGTAGTGGGCGTGAGATTCGAAAATTAGGGATGCGACAATTTTTCAAAGATGTACTGTATCATATGAATCAAGATCATATTAGTCCTGATGTAAAGACCATTCATGAAGAATTAGCCGATGAGGGATTACCTACGGCGTCAATAAATGCGCTCATTTACCGTGGCAATCATAAGAAACGGTTTCGATATGGGAAAGTTCTTTCCTATATGACAGGTAGAGAGGATGAACCGATAAACGCACCTCAATGGTTTATATATGGAGGACTAGCTAAATTAGCTCGTAAACATTCAGGCCTGATCAATAAATTTGGGTTTAACGATACATATTCAGCTCAAGAGTTTGTTCATTTAAAGCAGGCAGTAACGTCACTCCCAGCCGTAACCGTTGTATATTTGCCAGATTTTGACCAACGTGTTCATAAACACGGAAGAAGAGATGCAATTGGTTTGCAAACAGTAGATAAAAAAGTACAACATATGCTATCTTCATTTGACTCTTGGGAACAAGCTATTAAAGAAAATGTCTGGATTACGATGGGGGATAATGGACAAGCCTGGGTGATGGATACGAAAAAGGATGGGTTAATTGATTTACGGAAAATGTTTTATAAATATAGAATTCCGCGGCTAGGAAAACAAATTACAAACGAGGACCAACTAGTATTAGGAGTAAATGAACGGATGTCGTTTATTTATACATTACATCCGGATATCATCCCAAAACGTAAGATTGTGGAAAGGTTGAAACAGGATAAACGGATTGACATTATAACTTGGGAAGAAAATGGAGTTATTCATGTTCAATCAGGGTTGAAAGACGGGGAACTTTTATTCCGAGAAGGTGGCCCACTATTTGATGAGTATAACCAAAACTGGACTTTGGAAGGGGACATTTCTTTATTAGATATCCGAACATTTGGCAATAACCTTTTATATGGTCAATATCCCGATCCGCTAGCACGCCTCCTAAGCAGTCTCAGGTCCCATGATGGGGATTATGTTGTGGCGAACGCCTCACCAGGGTATGAATTTATTGGGGAGGGATCTCCTACTCATCTAGGTGGAGGTAGTCATGGTGGTCTTCATGGACAAGATTCTTTCGTCTCACTCATCATTACTGGAACAGAATCACGACCCCAGCATTTGCGAATTGTAGATTTAAAGGATTGGATTTTATCATTAACAACAGCATCAAAAAAGCAACCGTATCATTAAAAATGTAGTTCTGTTTCTGTGGAGAAACTTATGACATAGCAGACCAAATCGTATATGATTTGGTCTCCTCATTTTCCTTATATATCAAAGATTTCACGATATTAACCCTTGAATTAGGATACAAAAGTGCAACCGAAATAGCATATTGACAATAGTTGTTGGCAAAGCGATTTTTACTCTGCTAAATGGTTTGCTATTTCCTATGATAATTCTTATAAAACAAGCAATTGTTATTATAAAGATCAACTAATACAACTTGTTGAGGAAATTGTAAATTCACAAACAAGTGAAAAGAGATCATGTTCCAACACTGACTGAAATTGAAGTTTTGTTTGAATCGCAACTCCAGTGATATTCTCATGTTGTCTCGTGAGATTATGAGGTTTTTAAAGCTGGACCCACGTTTTTTATGAGGCTCTAATTGTAGAACAACTCACAAAGAAGGTAGGCATTAATGGCATCCGTTTTAACTTTCCTCAAACTCTTAGCTTTGTATGAAATTAAAGGTTTGATGATAATTAATAGATAACCACGTTCCTCGAAATAATGAACAACAGGGGTTTGGTAATATCCAGTTGACTTTAATATGACTGGGGGCTGTTGACCAGACTCTTTCTTTACACTCCTCAAGAAATTCTATTAGTAAATTAAGTCCCTCAAGTGTATGAGAGACTTTGAAACTCTTCCAAAACACTTTCCCCTTTTGAATATTCAGACCAACGACTGGATTCATCTCTATCTCCCCCTATAAACTTTGAAAATTGCCAGTAACCCCTAATGCCTATTGTAGTATCACTGCTTCGCTTGTTTACGAGATCTAGGTCCCAACCAGTCTCAAACATGCTTCTACAAGTAGGCGGCAAACGGTTTAGTTGACGGGATTAATGTCCCACGGGCAGTTACGTTCTACCTTATCTACTGATATAATAAGACCACATAACAATTATTGTACTAAAGGGGCAGGTTAGTGTAAGAGTGCTGTTAACTTGTATTCAACAAACGATCCAGTTTGTTGAGCGACTTCTTTAAAGTCAAGAAAATTAGTTCGCTATTCAGAATTTAAGTAGTTTGAATTTATATACTTAAAGTAATCCTGCCTAAGTTAAAATAGACGAAATAACAGCATTTATAGTGTAGTGTAATATTTAAATCGTAAAAAGAAGGATTTTACTTTGAATATTTTAATTTTAGGTGCAACTGGACGAGTTGGAAGTCAAATAGTAACTTATGCCCTTCATAATAGACATCATGTTACTGTATTAGTTCGTACTCCAGAGAAGATTCAAATAAATAGTGAAAATTTAACCATTATTCAAGGGAATGTTTTAAGTAAAAATGATATAGTACGTGCAATGCATGGGATTGATGTAGTTATTAGTGCACTAAATACTGATGGCACAACCACTCTATCAGAAAGTATGCCGCTAATTATCAAAACAATGGAAAACGAAGGTATACAACGAATTATTACAATAGGAACTGCAGGGATCTTACAAAGTAGAACTACACCAACCGTACTCCGTTATCAGTCAAGTGAATCAAAACGCAAATCAACCCGTGCAGCAGAAGAACATCATAAAGTTTACGATATGCTGAGACAATCAACACTCGATTGGACGATTGTATGTCCTACATATTTGCCAGAAGGAGAAAGAGAAGGTCAATATCGAATTGAACGTAATTTTTTGCCAGAAGGTGGTATGAAAATATCAGTTCCTGATACAGCAGAATTTACTTATCGTCAGATAGAAAGTAGCGATTATGTTCAATCACGTGTAGGAATCGCATACTAATAATATTCTCTTACATTATTACTTGCTGTCACAAGGTAAAATTTATTGTTTGTGAAAAATTGTACTTAAACTCACGGGGGCATTAGTGTAACAAGCTGCTCGCTTATTGAACTTACGAGGCTGATACTTTAATAAGGTCTTAGTTTTTCGGGGGTGTATTAAATTAAAAAAAGTATATTAAGCTTTGTTTTGATAGGATTACTTTCAATTGTATTAGTTGGTATAACTCCATTAGTGGATGGTAAAAGAGTTCAAACACATGAGGAATTATCAAATTTAAGACAGGAAGGCTATGTTATAAAATTAGGTTTTCCTATTCCCTTTTTAAAACAAGGAATACCACCACTTGACCCTCCTATGCCCTATACTTTTGGATTTAGCTTTTGGCATGTTAAATCATTTGAAAAATTGAATTATTTTTATTCGGTGGGTATTGTATTTGGTATATTAGTAATTATTAAAGCATTGATAAAAAGACTGAAATAATAAGGTAACCTGATGATTATTGGAGAAAAACTTTAGAACTTTATAAATCCTTAGATAAAAACCATAAAAAGATATTATTCAAAATCATTGAACAAACAATGGCTGATACAAATATGCTTGGGATAATTGATGGAAGTTCTACAATAGAGCCAAAATTGCTTCTCGATTCGAAGGATACTGAAGGAGAACTTCAAGATTGTTTCCTAGAATTCATAAAAGAGAAATTTTAAAGTTTGCCCCTTTTGTTAAGCTAAATGGGGGGCGAGAGTGGAATAAGAAAAATAAAGAGGTGATATAGGAATGATAGATAAAAAAATACTTTTTGTTGCCTTTTTAATACTTTTATTGGTTGGTTGCTCACAAAATAAAGAGGAGTATCTTATAGAGGGGACGATTATTTCGATTAACAAAAAAGGCGGGTATATTGAAGTAGAAGGACCAATGACTATAATAAAATCAGCAACTCACAAGAATCAGTTGGTAATGAAATAGAGTCAATGCCACATCCCATCGGAGTATCAAACGTAGAAGATTATAAGGTAGGACAAAGAGTAAAAGTAACAGTAACCAAAAATTATGATGAAGATAGTTGGGATTTAAACAGGTTAAAATTTAAACTTGAAGCCATCAACTAACGGGTGCTTATCTACAAGAAGGATAAGCTCTTTTTTGTTGAAATTATTGTACTAACGAGGCAGGAATGTTTAACAAAGATGAGAAAACAATAGACTTTATTATACGTAAGTATTTTTATAGGAGGTTTTACTATTTTTAAAAAAATGATGGGGACTCTGTTTGTTGTTATAGGTATGTTACTTCTTCTTTACCTATTAACTGAAACATATTGGGAAGCTAAAGAGGCAATGAAAAGAGCCTACCAACCGCAAATTCCACTTTTGAAAATGAGTTTATGGGCTTTTTTATTCGGCATGCTAGTGGAATGGAATGGATTAAATAACATCATCTTAAATAGGAATCTAAAAGTAAATTGGTTACTTGTTCCAGCTATACTATTAGCAATTATAAGTTTCATTCCTAGAATATATTGGGTTGCTTGGTTTGGGGCCAATATTCCGTTTTTTATAGAAATGTTTTTATTAGCGGAAACTCAAATTCTTCTTACAGCATTATCGGGAATTTTATTAGTTCGGTCTTTTAACGGAAAACAAAATTGAAGTTATTAAACTAACGGGTGCGTTTCTTGAACAAGAAAATTTTACAAACAAACGCTTGGATAATAAAATCCAAGCGTTTTTGTATGCTGTTTATAATGTTATTTGTGATGTCAAACATAATGTGTTTTCGTATGTTATTTCATCTGTTGTTTTGGATTTTCTCCACGGTATCGGAACTATTTAATCATTAAAACGGTTGCATTTCTGTTATATATGAGGATAAAATCCGTACATAAGAAGACCTACGACAATCCCTAATAGCGCACCGAAAAAGACTTCGGCAGGTTGATGGCCTAATAATTCTTTTAGCTTTTCTCGGGTCTCGTATTTTTTAAAGTTTGGATGTTTTATGACATCAACGATAATATTGAAGTCATTAACCATTTGGTTTAAGATTTGAGCGTGGTGACCAGCATGACGTCTAACACCAGTTGCATCGTGCATGACAATAACTGCTAGTACGAGGCTAATGGCGAATTGATTTGAATGAAATCCTTCTAATAATCCAATAGAAGTCGTTAACGCCATTACCGTTGCCGTATGTGAACTTGGCATGCCACCTGTACTGAACATGAGACCGGGCTTCCATTCCCGGGTTGCCATAAAGTGCAAAGGAATTTTAATAAATTGTGCAATAACCATTGCGAGTAGTGCTGCCAGTAAAGGAAATGAAATAAACATAGTTGTCCCCCGTAATGTTTTTCTTTTTCTCGTCTTATTATGTATCTTTCCAATCTAATCACAAATTATTTTGCCTTAATTTTATTTCCCCCTTTTTTCATCATCCATTATCCTTATTCTAGCAAAATATGTTAAGGAAAGTTTAGGGAAATGCATGCTTATTATATCATAGTGGATATACAAGTCGATAAACAAACAAATGGTATCGAATTTCTGTATATGTAGGTTAAGGTATAAAACTTACTTAATGTAGAAATTTTTTCGATTCCTGAATGTAGAATTGGAGGACAATGTAGGCATTATTTTATGATAAAATGTGAATGTGATAGACTAAATTTGTGACTATGTAAGATGGAGGCAACATAATGAAGAGAAAAGAATTCGCCGTAGTCGGATTAGGACGGTTCGGAGGAAGTATTTGCCGTGAACTTAGTAAAGAGGGCATGAATGTTTTAGCCATTGATCAAGATGAGAATAAAGTGAATGAATTTAAGGATATCGCTTCACATGCGGTGATTGCAGATTCAACTGATGAAAATGTCCTCAAAGATCTGGGGATTCGTAACATTGACCATGTTATTGTCGCAATAGGGGATAACATCCAGGCGAGCATTTTAACAACTTTAATGTTAAAAGAATTAGGGATAAAAAAAATTACCGTAAAGGCACAAAATGATTATCATGAAAAAGTGTTAAGTAAAATAGGTGCAGATCATATTATCCACCCAGAACGAGATATGGGGAAAAGAATTGCTCATAATATTATATCTAGTAATGTTCTTGATTATTTAGAGCTATCTGATGATCATAGCGTTGTTGAGGTGAAGGCTGGAACGAAAATGAGTGGCCGTACCCTTGTAGAATTAGATGTTCGTGCTAAATATGGATGCAACATTGTAGCGATTAAGCGGAAAAAGGATATCATCGTTTCACCAATGGCGACTGAAACTATATTAGAGGAAGATGTTTTAATTGTAATTGGAGCTGATCAGGATATATCCCGATTTGAGAAAAACTTAGTCGTCGATGATGATTAAACAAAGCCAACCGTGTACACGGTTGGCTTTGTTTTGTGTAAAACAGACGCCAAACTTCATGCGCCTGTAATCTAATTATACTTCCATAATGATTGGAAGAATCATTGGCCTCCGTTTCGTTTTCTCATAAAGGAAAGGGGCAATTGTATCAGTTATCTCATTTTTAATTTGAGACCATTGTGTTGTCTTTCGTTCCATCACTTTATCTAAGTGATTGGCTACTAAATTTTGTGCCTCTTTAATTAAATCTTCTGATTCACGCATGTAGACAAATCCGCGTGAAATAATGTCTGGACCAGAAGCAATTTTAAATTCTTTCATATTGATGCTTACGACAACAATAACAAGTCCTTCTTCAGAAAGGATTCGGCGGTCCCGTAGTACGATATTTCCGATATCTCCTATACCACTACCGTCAACATAAACAGAACCTGAAGGTATTTTTCCAGCGATAGAAGCATGATCTTTTCCTAAAGCCAGAACATCACCATTATCCATAATGAAACAGTTATCGGGTTCTACGTCACAATCAATCGCTAACTTCGTATGTTCAACAAGCATACGATATTCACCGTGGATTGGTAAGAAATACTTCGGTTGCATTAAACGTAGCATTAATTTCTGTTCTTGTTGTCCGCCGTGACCAGATGTATGAATGTCATTTAATGAACCGTGGATGACGTCTGCACCCGCACGATATAACATATTAATGATCCGACTTACACTGATGGTATTACCTGGGATAGGGGAAGAAGAAAATACGACCGTATCTCCAGGATGAATCTGAATTTGTCGATGAGAACCGTTTGCAATACGGGAAAGAGCTGCCATTGGTTCACCTTGAGAACCTGTACATAAAATGACAAGTTCATCACTAGGAATACGATTCACTTGAGAACTATCAACAAACGTATTCTCCGGTGCGTTAATATATCCCAGTTCTTGACCAACTTTAATATTTTTTTCCATACTTCTACCAAACACTACAATTTTACGGTTGTTTTTCACAGCCGCTTCAACAACTTGTTGTAAGCGATGGATATTCGATGCAAATGTGGCGAAAATGATGCGTCCATCCACTTTGCTAAAGATATCTTGAATGCTTTCTCCTACAACTCTTTCAGATAATGTAAATCCAGGAATTTCACTATTTGTACTATCAGACAGTAGGCAAAGCACACCTTCCCGACCGATCTCAGCCATTTTTGACAAGTTCGCCGGTTCCCCTACAGGAGTGAAATCAAATTTAAAGTCTCCTGTATGAACAACGTTACCTGGAGGTGTTTTTACAACTACTCCGTACGAATCAGGAATACTATGTGTCGTACGGAAAAAAGATACAGACGTTTTGCGGAATTTTACGACTTCATCTTCATGCACAATATTTAATTTTGCATCACGTAATAATCCGTGTTCTTCTAATTTATTCTTAATTAAGCCGATCGCTAGCTTTCCACCATATATAGGAATGTTTATTTCCCGTAGTAAATACGGAATACCTCCAATATGATCTTCGTGACCATGAGTAATAAACAGTCCCTTAATTTTATCTACGTTTTGCACGAGGTAGGAGTAATCTGGAATAACGTAATCAATTCCTAACAGTTCATCCTCAGGGAATTTAATCCCTGCATCAATTAAGATGATTTCGTCTTGGAATTGTACAGCATAGGTGTTTTTCCCTATTTCACCTAAACCGCCTAGTGCAAACACTGCTGTTTGATCATTTTTTACAAATTTCATCAGATTTTTTCCACCTTAAAGTCTTCTGAACGTTGCTCATAAGCAAGATGTCCTTCCTCGAGCTTTTCTACGTGTGCGATATTCATATTGCGATCAGCTAGTTTTCGTCTTACGTCTGTAACACTTTCCGCCTCTACGTAAAGTGAATCTGTCCGTTCTCTAACCGGTACTTCCTCCGATGGCTCGTGATAATAAACTTTAAAAACCATTTGTTCAATCTCTCCTAACATGTATATATTCTATGTCCTTGTCCTGTCCATTTTATATAGTGTGTGTTTGGTAGTAATGTTTGAAAAAGAAACGGAGGAAAACATTATGCATAATTTTTTCGACCTAAAAGACCTTTCCAACGTTTTTTCAGCTTTTCCCTTAAACGTTTCAACATTATACCATACATCTCCTTTCTAATTCTCTAGAAAAGCTTTTAAATTGAAAAAACGTATTGTAAAAAAAGTTTGCCGACCTTCCCTCGTAGTTATAGTATAGTACGAAATGAACGAGAATTGAATAGTCGCATGTTCATATTTATGAATTTTCATTATCTAACCCATAGTATATACTTATCTTTATCGTAAAATTTACGTTCCTATCATATTTACGCAAAGAAAATTTGTTAAGGTAAAACAAAGGAGTCAGAATGAGAAACTTATACGTAGTACTAATTATACTATCCCTAGTTTGGGGAACGTCATTTTTATTTATTAAACTTTTAGTAGAGCAATTCTCGGTATGGGAAGTGGTGTTTTGGCGTTGCCTATTTGGAGCCGCAATATTATGGGCTATTTTACTTTTGAAAAACAGACGACAACTAATTGCTCTACCATGGATAAAGTTGGCCGTGATCGGATTAATGAACAACAGTCTACCATGGGCTTTTATAGCTTTTAGTGAAATGTCAATTACATCAAGCTTAGCGTCCGTATTAAATGCAACAACCCCTATTTGGACGGCTATTATCGGCTTTGTCTTTTTTCAACGTCAACTTAAGGGTGTTCAATGGCTTGGACTTATCATTGGATTTGCTGGAATTGTTGTCTTAACAGATTTCTCGAATTTTTCTGTAGCAAATGATAATGCCCTTGGAATTGGAACAATGTTGCTAGCTGCAGCATGTTACGGCTTTGCGGCTCAATACACGAGAAAACACCTGAAAGACGTATCCGTACTGGCCATCGCAACAGTTTCCATTTCATTTGCAGCAATGATTGGTTTTATTTTTTCCATGTTTTCCGGAAACATGAATACTTTACTCATTTTTCAACCAAAAATTTTCCTGTCATTCATTAGTTTAGGTACATTTGGTTCTGGTTTAGCCATCGTAATGTTATATTATTTAATTCAAAAAGGTAGTGCTGAATTTGCTTCAACGGTTACCTACCTTGTCCCTGTTTCTGCTATTATATGGGGAGCAGTCATTTTAAGTGAACCGATAACACTATCGATGATAACGGGATTAATATTTATATTACTAGGTGTTTACTTATCAACAGCAAAAATTAAATGGTATGTAAGGAGAGAAGAGGTTACTTATGGGAAATAACAAGCAAATTGTATTTTTTGATATAGACGGTACGTTAATTTCAGAAGGTGGTAATGTACGACAAGAAACAATAGAAGCGGTTGATCAGTTAAGGGAGAAAGGGATTTATCCCGCTATTGCGACTGGACGTGGTCCATTTATGCACAAGCATATTCGTGAACAATTAAATATTAATACGTATGTTAGCTTCAATGGCCAGTTAGCGGTATTTGAAGGTGAGGTTGTATACGAAAACCCTCTACAAACAAAACTGTTGCAGTCGTTATCAAAGGACGCATTGGCTAAGGGAAATCCTGTCGCTTTTATAGGAAAAGACATGATGACCGTATCAGAGGAGGGGCATGCATATATTTCAGAAAGCTTAGGGTCGCTTAACATCTCGTATCCAGAGGTCGATCTAACCTTCTTCGAAAAGGAAAAAATTTATCAAGCACTTGTTTTTTGTGTAGAAGATGAACAAAAGAGATATGAACAGGAACATTCGTTCTTTGACTATATTCGTTGGCATAAGTATTCTATGGATGTTCTCCCGAAAGATGGTTCAAAAGCGTTAGGCATTCAGAAATTAATTGAGCGTGTTGGAGTAGAACAAGAAAACACCTTTGCTTTTGGAGATGGGTTAAATGATCGGGAAATGTTGCAATATGTTGGCACTGGAATTGCGATGGGGAATGCGAAAGATGAAGTGAAACGATACGCAGATTATGTAACAAAGCATGTAGATGAGCTTGGGGTTGTCTACGGATTGAGAAAGTTCGGATTGATATAAAAACAAGAAACGGGAACCTGCTTTTTGAAGGTTCCCGTTTCTTGTGCATCTTATGATGGATCTGCAACTACAGCATTTTCTGGTACTGTGAAAGGATCATCTTTGTCGATATGATCATAAAACATAACACCGTTTAAATGGTCAATTTCGTGTTGAAATACGATGGAAGCAAAACCTTTTAGTCGTAACTTCACTTCTTTTCCTTCTAAGTCAGTTGCTTTAACTGTAATTCGATTATAACGAGGCACAATACCCGGAACTTCTCGGTCTACACTTAAGCAGCCTTCCCCAGACGATAAATACGTTTTTTCAACTGAATGACTTACAATTTTCGGATTAAATAAACCATAACTATACTCCTTGTTATGAAAGTCAATGAAATGGACGGCTATCATTCGCTTTGATAATCCGATTTGTGGTGCTGCCAAACCAACACCAGGCCTTAAATTGTATTTTTCAGCAATCTCATCATCTTGGCTGTTTTTTAAGTATTCCAGCATCTTTTCTAATGTATTTTGATCATCTGTACTTGGGGGAAGAGGCACTTCATTCGCCTTTTCTCGCAAAACAGGATGACCTTCACGAACGATATCATCCATTGTAATCATTATCCTCACTCCTCATTCCTCGCTTTTATCTTCATTAGTGTATCATAACCTTTCTTTCAACTGGTAAAATTCTAAATCGTTTTATTAAAACATATATATTAGAGATTTTTATATGTGGTATACTGGTAAAGGGACAATGTATAGAAGGAGGAAAACAAAATTGAAAATTGGAAAAGGGATCTTAATCAGCATGTTACTGGTTCTCTTAACTGTTGCCGGTTGTCAAAACGGTCCTTCTGCTATTGAACAAATGTACAACCATCTTGAAACAGCAGTGGAATTAGAGGCGGAATTTGAACAACACCAGGACGAAATGGTTGAACTAGAACAAAAAGAAAAAGATCTTTATAACGAAATTATTGAGTTAGGAATGAACGATATAGATCAAATACAACAATTATCTTCCGAAGCTATCACGATTTTGGATAATCGTGAAGAACTATTAAGTAAAGAAAAGAATAGCATTGATAAAGCGAAAGAAGAATTCGACCAAGCAGAAGAATACATTGACCAGTTAGAAGACGAAAATGTGCAATCTCTTGCTAATGATTTAGTAGCGAAAATGAACGATCGTTATGCCGCTTATCAAAATTTATTTGATTTTTATACACAGTCCATTACATTGGATCGGGAACTATATGAGCTATTACAACAGGAAGATTTAGAAAAAGATGTATTGGAAACAAAGATTGAAGAAATCAATGAGATGTATGAAAAGATTTTTGAGACAAATGAGCAATTTAATACATATACATCTGAATACAATGAACTTAAGAAAGAATTTTACGAACAGGCTGGCCTAGATGTTCAGTACTCAGAAGACGAATAATATAAATGACATTATCAAAAACTGCCATATAGGCAGTTTTTTGTTTTAATAAAATTGGGTGAAGGATTAATACAGAAGGGTAACTGAACTAATACAGAATTGAAAACAAAAGTTCTTGTTATAAAACAGGAAAACCGTTTACAATACGTATTCTAAAGTTAATATAAAGTGTTTGACGTTTATGCTAGTTTTGAGATAAACTACATTATGTAATCAATTGTACTAATAAATTAATGAAATTTATATGTAACAGTTATTTGTTCGTTACATACGTTCATCCAAACGATTAGGGAAAAGTATCTAAAGACGAGTACTTGTCCATAGTTTTTTGGGAAACATAACAATGGATAACATCTTTTATAGAAAGGAAGAGGTGACGAAATTGAACATAGTTGAAAACCTTAAAAACATTGAAAAGCAATTTGAAGAAACCTTTCAAATCTTGAATGAGGAAGGTAAAGTCATTAACAAAGATGCAGTTCCTGAGCTTTCGGATGATGAGTTAAAGGAACTAATGCGTCGCATGGTCTTTACACGCGTATTAGACCAACGTTCTATTGCGTTAAACCGTCAAGGACGCTTAGGTTTCTATGCACCAACAGCGGGACAGGAGGCATCCCAAATCGGTACGCACTTTGCACTTGAAAAGGAGGACTTCCTGCTTCCGGCATATCGTGATGTACCACAACTAATTTGGCATGGTCTTCCGCTTTATAAAGCATTCTTGTTCTCTCGCGGGCACTTTATTGGGAACCAAATGGAAGATGTAAAAGCTCTTAGTCCACAAATTATTATCGGTGCACAGTTTATCCAGACAGCTGGAGTGGCGCTAGGTATTAAAAAGCGTGGACGTAAGGCTGTAGCAATTACGTATACAGGTGACGGAGGAGCTTCCCAAGGTGATTTCTATGAAGGAATCAACTTTGCAGGGGCATACAAAGCACCAGCAATCTTTGTTGTTCAAAACAATAAATTCGCGATTTCTGTACCAGTTGAAAAGCAATCCGCTGCAAAAACGGTTGCACAAAAAGCAGTTGCTGCTGGTATTCCTGGTATTAAAGTAGACGGTATGGACGTACTTGCTGTTTACAAAGCAACTCAAGATGCACGTGAGCGTGCAATTAAAGGTGAAGGTCCTACATTAATCGAAACTGATACTTTCCGTTATGGACCACACACAATGGCCGGGGATGACCCAACACGTTACCGTACAAAAGAAATGGAAAACGAGTGGGAGAAGAGAGATCCACTAGTTCGTTTCCGTAAATACTTAGAAGCAAAAGGCATTTGGTCTGAAGAAGAAGAAACAAAAGTAATCGAGCAAGCAAAAGAAGATATTAAAGCAGCGATTAAAGAAGCAGACCAAGCCCCTAAACAAAAAGTAACTGACTTAATCTCAATTATGCATAGTGAAGAACTTCCAGCGAACTTGAAAGAGCAAATGGAAGAATATCAAGCAAAGGAGTCGAAATAGATCATGGCACAAATGACGATGATTCAAGCTATAACTGATGCAATGCGTACGGAACTCAAAAACGATGAAAATGTGCTCGTTTTTGGTGAAGACGTTGGTCAAAACGGTGGTGTGTTCCGTGCAACAGAAGGATTACAAAAAGAATACGGAGAAGACCGTGTATTTGATACGCCGCTTGCTGAGTCAGGTATTATGGGTCTTGCTGTTGGTCTAGCTCTAGAAGGCTTCCGTCCTGTGCCAGAGATCCAATTCTTTGGTTTCGTATATGAAGCAATGGATGCTATTAACGGTCAAGCTGCTCGTATGCACTACCGTTCCGGTGGTACATACAACATGCCAATCACAATTCGTTCTCCATTTGGCGGAGGCGTGCATACACCTGAACTACACGCAGACAGCTTGGAAGGTTTAGTGGCACAGCAACCAGGCCTTAAAGTAGTAATTCCATCTAACCCTTATGATGCTAAAGGATTATTAATTTCTGCAATTCGTGACAACGACCCCGTTGTATACTTAGAGCATATGAAGCTTTACCGTTCATTCCGTGAAGAGGTACCTGAAGAGGAATATACAGTTGAATTAGGTAAAGCAGCTGTTAAACGTGAAGGAAGTGACATTACATTAGTTGCTTACGGAGCAATGGTACATTCAGCACTTAAAGCTGCAGAAGAACTGGAAAACGACGGAATTCAAGCAGAAGTGATTGACCTTCGTACAGTAAGCCCAGTCGACTATGAAACAATTCTTGAATCTGTACAAAAGACAAATCGTGCAGTAGTTATTCAAGAAGCA
This sequence comes from Salirhabdus salicampi, assembly GCF_024259515.1. NCBI lineage: Bacteria > Bacillati > Bacillota > Bacilli > Caryophanales > Bacillaceae > Salirhabdus > Salirhabdus salicampi. The sequence goes on from NZ_JANBWE010000001.1 coordinate 833,353, forward strand.
CAACGTCAAGCTGGAGTAGCAGCAAACATCGTATCAGAAATTCAAGAACGAGCTATTTTACATTTAGAGGCTCCTGTACTACGAGTAGCTGCACCAGACACGGTTTATGCGTTCTCTTCAGCTGAAGAAGTATGGCTGCCAAATCATGAAGATATTGTGGAAAAAGCGAAACAAGCCATCAATTTTTAATGGATTTTACAGAATAGGAGGGAATTTTTGTGGCCTACGAATTTAAACTACCAGATATTGGTGAAGGTATACACGAAGGCGAAATAGTGAAATGGTTCGTCAAAGTTGGCGAAGAAATAAAAGAAGATGATGTACTTTGCGAAGTGCAAAATGATAAAGCAGTTGTTGAAATCCCGTCTCCTGTAGAAGGAAAAGTACTTGATATCAAAGTAGCTGAAGGGGAAGTAGCTGTAGTTGGTGACACGATCATTACAATTGAAGCAGAAGGTTATGAATCAGCCGAACCAGCCCAAGAAGAAGCACCAAAAGAAGAAAAAATCGAAAAAGCAGGAAATGAGACAGCTAATGTCGAAACTAAAGAAGAGCCTGCTGCCAGCGCAGATGTAGAAGGTAAACGTGTCATTGCAATGCCTTCAGTTAGAAAATATGCTCGTGAAAAAGGTGTTGACATCCGTCAAGTAACTGGAACAGGTAAAAACGGCCGTGTTCTTAAAGAAGATGTAGATGGATTCTTAAGTGGAGACCAACCGGCTGCACAAGCAGAGGCACCTGCAGCAGCTGCTGAAACAACTGAAACTGCTTCTGACCAACCAGCTGCAAAACAGCCGATTCCTGAAGGTCCATTACCAGAAACTCGTGAGAAGATTAGTGGAATACGTAAAGCAATTGCGAAAGCAATGGTTAATTCTAAACATACAGCTCCTCACGTAACACTAATGGATGATATTGATGTAACAGAATTAGTTGCACACCGTAAGAAGTTTAAAGAAGCAGCTGCTGAACAAGGTGTGAAACTCACATATCTACCTTATGTTGTAAAAGCACTTGTATCAGCATTAAAGAAGTACCCAGTATTTAACACTTCTTATGATGATGCAACAGAAGAAATTGTCCATAAGCATTACTATAATATCGGTATTGCAGCGGATACTGATAAAGGTCTCCTGGTACCTGTAGTCAAAGATGCAGATCGTAAATCTGTATTTGAGATTTCTAACGAAATCAATGAGTTGGCAGTAAAAGCTCGCGATGGGAAATTAGCACCAAACGAAATGAAAGGTGCATCTTGTACGATAACGAATATCGGATCAGCTGGTGGACAGTGGTTTACTCCAGTTATTAACCATCCTGAGGTTGCTATCTTAGGTATTGGTCGTATTGCTGAGAAACCAATCGTACGCAACGGTGAAGTTGTTGTCGCTCCAGTATTGGCGCTGTCATTAAGCTTTGACCACCGTATGATTGACGGTGCAACAGCTCAAAATGCAATGAATCATATTAAGCGTTTGTTAAATGATCCACAACTTATTATGATGGAGGCGTAAAAGTATGGTAGTTGGAGATTTTCCTGTAGAAGTTGATACTCTCGTTGTCGGCGCAGGACCTGGTGGTTATGTAGCTGCTATCCGTGCCGCACAACTAGGGCAAAAAGTAACAATCGTTGAAAAAGGGACACTAGGTGGAGTATGTTTAAACGTGGGTTGTATTCCTTCTAAAGCATTAATTTCTGCTTCTCACCGATATGAAGAAACACAACATTCTGAAGAAATGGGAATTAAAGCAGAAGGTGTATCACTAGACTTTTCAAAAGTTCAAAAGTGGAAAGAAAGTGTTGTAAACAAACTTACTGGTGGAGTAGAAGGCCTATTAAAAGGAAACAAAGTCGACATCGTATCCGGCGAGGCTTTCTTTGTAGATAAAAATACGGCTAAAGTAATGGATGAAAAGAACTCCCAGACATATAAGTTTAAAAACGCAATTCTTGCAACTGGTTCACGTCCTATTGAGATTCCATCCTTTAAGTATTCTGACCGTGTGCTCGATTCAACTGGTGCATTAAACTTAAAGGAAGTACCTAAAAAACTCGTTGTAATCGGCGGTGGTTACATTGGTACCGAGCTAGGGAATGCTTATGCTGGATTCGGAACTGAAGTAACGATTCTTGAAGGTTCAGACGAAATTTTAGGTGGATTCGAAAAACAAATGTCATCTTTAGTAAAGCGCCGTTTGAAGAAAAAAGGTGTTAACATCATTACGAAAGCGATGGCGAAAGGTGTTAAGGAAAAGAAAACCGGTGTAACAGTAACATATGAAGCAAAAGGTAAAGAAGAAAAAATTGATGCAGATTATGTACTTGTAACAGTTGGTCGTCGTCCTAATACTGATGAGCTCGGTTTAGAGCAAGTAGGGATTGAAATGGATGACCGTGGTCTAATTAAAATTGACAAGCAATGTCGTACTAACGTTGAGAATATTTATGCAATCGGAGATATTGTTGATGGACCACCTTTAGCACATAAAGCATCATATGAAGGAAAAATCGCTGCTGAAGCTATCAGTGGGGAAAAGTCTGAAATTGATTACTTAGGTATTCCGGCTGTTGTCTTCTCTGACCCCGAACTAGCAACAGTAGGATATTCAGAGGCTGAGGCGAAAGAAGCGGGATATAATGTAAATGCAGCGAAGTTCCCATTCGCGGCAAATGGTCGTGCCCTTTCTCTCAATGATTCAGATGGTTTCGTAAAGCTTGTAACTCGTAAAGAGGATGGATTAGTAATTGGTGCACAAGTTGCTGGTCCTAGCGCAAGTGATGTCATTGCTGAACTTGGTTTAGCAATTGAAGCTGGTATGACAGCAGAAGATATTGCATTAACTATCCATGCTCACCCTACATTAGGTGAGGTAACAATGGAAGCAGCTGAAGCTGCACTTGGTATGCCAATTCATATCGTCAAATAATGGAATTGAACTTATAAGTAAAAAGCTTGAATCCTTGGGGATTCAAGCTTTTTTATATGATTGTGAACCACGTATTAGATATCTACGTCATCTTCGACAATAATTTCAGAAATAATAGCTAGAATATCTTGTTTTTCTTTCGGTCCGGATATTTTCATAAGGATTTGTTGATCTTTCATGATGATAAGCGTAGGGTATTCTTGGATGGAAATATTGGGAGGTGTATCCATAATTGTTTGTTTCCAAACAGTTTCATTTTTCGTTGTTTTCCTTTGTAATGTTAACATTGCATTTATGTAGGATTCCTCAACTTGATAATTTTGCTTATTAGAAAATAGTAGAACATCAAAATCATATGGTTGGTACAATACAACATCAACAGATGCCTCTGTTCTCACACAAGATGAAGTAGTTAGAAGCAACATTAAGCATATAAATGTATTCGTTATTTTCTTCGTTTCCATTTTAACACCTACTTGATGTTTTATCCTATTTTATCAAACTAATGAACGATTTTTGGACATGTTAACAAATTGTTACATAATTGAAAAATTTCATATTCAGTTTAGATTATATTATATATTTAACAATTTTATCCATAAATTAACTATATCTGTATGATATCTCATTATATTTACCGATAAATACTTTCTTCATTAAGGGGTTCGGTTGGTTGGAGAAACCATGAGATAACAGGCCTTTCGGTGTGCAATTACTAACTCGTACCTCAGTTTTTACAAAAGGGGAGGCATTAGTTGAAGAAGACAGTTGATAAGAGACAAAAAAGGATCAGATTATAGAATCTGATCCTTTTGTTTTGCTATTTGTATTGTGTGATTTACTGACTCAATTACTTTTCTCTTTCAACCGCATTCAAAGAGATGTTCAATATTATCCTTTATTTAACTTCCTCATGTTTTCGGCGTCTGCGTAAAGGATATTGTTTCGCCTCCTCGTTAAATTCTTTTAATAAGGAGAATATTATCAAAATCATGATAATGGTAAATGGGAAGGCTGCGATAATTGACGCAGTTTGCAGAGCGCCTAATCCCCCTTGCCATAATAGCACAGCAGCAGCTGCAGATTGGATGATGCCCCAAGTGAATTTTACTTTGTTGTTAGGATTCAGGCTACCATTTGTCGTTTGCATCCCTAAAACAAATGTAGCTGAATCTGCAGATGTAACAAAGAACGTGCTAATTAATAAAATCGCAATAATTGTCGTTAAAGCGCCTAATGGGTATTGTTCTAGTACTGTAAATAATGCTACTTCTGTACCCTGCTCAGACATTACCCCCATAATATCCAGACCCTCATAAAATTCTAACGATATGGCAGACCCACCAAAAGTGGAGAACCATAGTGCACCGAAGATTGTTGGTACAAGTAACACACCTAGAATAAATTCACGAACTGTACGTCCTTTAGATACTCTTGCTATAAACGTTCCAACAAATGGTGCCCACGCGATCCACCATGCCCAATAGAAGATAGTCCAAGAATGAACCCAAGTACTTCCTTCAGCAAATGGAGTCATGCGAAAGCTCATAGAAGGCAAGTTTTGAGCATAACTACCAAGTGTAGTTGTAAATAAATCCATGATTAAGTTTGTTGGTCCTGCAAAAAGAACAAAAAACATTAACAAAATGGCTAGTACAATGTTTGTATTACTTAAGTATTTAATCCCTTTGTTCAATCCTGTCATTGCTGAAAGCAAGAATAAAACTGTAACAACAATAATAACGGTTAATTGAAGTGGAAATCCATTTTCAACACCTGGTAAAAGGTAGCCAACCCCACCACTAATTTGTTGGGCACCAAAACCCAATGATGTAGCTACACCAAAAATTGTTGCAAATACTGCGATAAAGTTAACGGTTGTTCCCCAACCACCTTGCATTTTATCACCGAACATTGGTGTAAGCACACTACTAATAAGTCCAGGCTGATCCTTACGGAACTGGAAGTAAGCAAGGGCTAATGCTAAGACCGCATAAATGGCCCATGGATGTAGTCCCCAATGGAAAAAGCTATAACGCATAGCAGTTCTAGCTGCATCTGAACTTGCCCCTTCTACGCCTTGAACTGGTGGTGTATGAAAGTGATACATTGGTTCGGCAACACCCCAAAACACTAGTCCAATTCCCATACCAGCACTAAATAACATACCAAACCAAGTGATGTATGGATAGTCAGGTTTCGACCCATCCTTACCGAGTACAATGTTTCCATACTTAGAGAAGATTAAAAAGATGGATAAGATTAAAAACGCTGTAGCTGATAGCAAATAAAACCAGCCAAACTTTTGGACGATAAATGTTTGTGTTTTCGATGTTACCGTATCCAGATTCCAATTGGGCCAAGTGTCTGCCGGAATGATACCCCATATAATAAATAGGAGTGCAACAACGAGTGCAATATAAAATACGCGTGATACATGTTGTGTCATATTATTCAACCCCTTAAGTTCAATTCTTGTTCATTTTTTCATATGTCTCTTGTTAGTCATTTGTTTTTTCGTAAATATTATGCTTGGTATGTTTGTAGCCTGGGGACATTTTTTCGCAAACCTTCACCATAATACTAAATACTTATGTATAATGAAAGTAATAAGCATTGAATTTCAAAAAAAGGGGGAACACATATGAGACAATTCATCTGCCTCATCATAATTGCAACAATAATGGCAGGCTGTTCAAAAAATTCAGACAATCTAGATGGGGATACACAGGTAGGCCAAGAACCTGAAGAGCAAACAAAACCAGATGTAAACCAAAATGATGAAGAGGTCAATGAACCCGAAGAAGATGTTGATGAAAATGGGATTGAAGAAGAAGAGATGAAATCCCCCCTATATGAAGTTTCCAACGTCTGGAGTATTAAACCTATGGAAGAAGATGTCGCCCATAATGTCGTATTAATGACGATAGACGATGCACCAGATAAGTACTCCCTGGAAATGGCTAAAACGTTAAAGAACTTAGATGTAAAAGCTATCTTTTTCGTAAATGGTATTTTTATTGAAAAGGGTGATGGTCGAGAGCAACTTAAGCAAATTGCAGAGTTGGGGTTTGAAATCGGAAACCATACTTATGGTCATACCCGTCTAGACACGATTTCGGAAGAGGAACAGTATGAAGAAATCATGAAAAATAGTGACTTAATTGAAGATATTACAGGAGAAAGACCGAAATTTTTCCGTGCTCCACATGGTGTTAATACCGATTATGCGAAAAACTTAGTGAAAGAAGAAGGTATGGCACTGATGAATTGGTCTTTCGGGTATGATTTTATGGCTGATTACATGACAAAAGAGGCAATTGCCGACATTATGGTGAATACCGAACTTCTTAGTAACGGCGCAAATTTACTTATGCATGACCGTGAATGGACATATGAAGCCCTAGAGGAAATTGTCACAGGCATTCAAGATAAAGGCTTTCAGTTCGTCGACCCGGATTTAATTCAAACTCCATAACGGTTAAAAAAACGACCCTTACGAAAAGTAAGGGTCGTTTATTGTATCAGCCTTCCGTTAAATAATTGTAATGTTCCGTTAAACTTTTTAGCGAAAAATTTTGCCAGTTCATTAGCCTTTCCTTTATCCCCGTGTTCGGCAGAAGAAGGGAGTGTAATTTGAACTGCGTTTTGACTTGGTTGATCAATGACACCAATTAATATGGAATTATAACGATCTAATGTCCCTTTTAATAATAAATATTGGTGACCTTCATATTCTTTCAATTGAATATCATAAGGGAACGCTTGTTGTTCATAATTCCAATTTAATTGCTCTCCAGTTTTTGTTGTGATTTCCTGATAGTATTGAAGTTGGTCTTGAATATCCTGTAATGTGATTGGATTCTTTGGATAAACATACGTACTTCTTCCCATCTCATCACTCCTATTGAACCTACTATAAGTATAATAGCATGTACTGGACTTATATGACAGAATATTTTCACATTTGTTCACATACTTATTCATATGTTTTGAAAAAAGAATGTATTAAAAGTTATAAAAAATAAATATGTCATACTAATTTAAGGTTGAAAACTTTAATGTGACATATTAAAATATAGTCAAAGGGTGAAAACGCTATCAAAAAAGGGAGTTGGCGTGAAATGGGTACAATTGTTTGTCAAGATTGCCAAAGAGTAATTGCTCATTTTGAAGATGAAAAAGTAACAACGTTGTATGGAAAAGGTTGCGGTTGTAAAAAGAAATAATATGGTTGATAAAATGAGCTGTTGTCAGGGGACAACAGCTTTTATTTTCATTATTGAAATGCACGAAACTCTTTAATAACTCGAATGTTTTGTAATGTCTCATCCTCAGGTCCTTGTACAGGAAGCCCTGCTTGAACATTTTCGTCAATGTAGTGAATATTTTCTTCTGTAATAATTTCACCTGGCATAAATATAGGGATACCGGGTGGATAAACCATCACAAACTCAGCACTAATTCTACCTGCAGCTTCCCTTAATGGTATAGATTCTGATTCTGAGTAAAAAGCATCCCTAGGTGATAGGGCAAGCAAAGGAATCTCTGGAACATTCACAGTTATGTCTTGAGTAATTTGGTCATGGTGCTGAAATGCTACTGCTAATTCCTTCAAAGCTTGAATCAAGAAATTAATATCTTCTTCGGTATCACCTTGAGTAATGATACATAAGATGTTATATAAATCGGACAACTCCACTTCAATATTATGTTTCTCCCGTAACCATACTTCAGCATCATAGCCTGTAATTCCTAATTGTTTTACAGATATAATTAGCTTTGTTGGGTCATAATCAAATTTTGCATCACTTCCGATGATTTCTTTTCCTGGGCAATATAAGTGAGAAATAGAATTGATTTGTTTCCTAGCATAGTCAGCTAGGTATAATGCTTGGTCAATTAGTTCTTTTCCTCTCGTAGCTAAATGTTTTCTTGCTGCATCTAAAGATGCCAATAAAATGTAAGAAGTAGATGTAGTCGTTAACATCGAAAAAATAGATAAGGCGCGTTCTGGTGAAACAAGACCTTCTTTTATATTTAGAACAGAGCTTTGGGTTAATGAGCCACCTAGTTTGTGCACACTTGTAGCTGCCATATCAGCCCCGGCTTGCATGGCAGACAAAGGCAATGCATCATGAAAATGGATATGTACACCGTGCGCTTCATCAACGAGAACCGGAACACTGTATGAGTGAGCAATGTCAACAATTTGCTTTAAGTCGGCAGAAATACCGAAATAAGTAGGATTTATTACTAATACTCCTTTTGCATCAGAGTGAACCTCTAACGCTTTTTCTACAGCTTTCGGTGTAATGCCGTGGGATACGCCTAATGTCTCATCCAATTCTGGGTGGATAAATACAGGTGTAGCACCTGAAAAGATGATGGCAGACGTAACCGATTTATGTACGTTACGTGGCACAATAATTTTATCTCCTGGTTGACATACAGTCATAATCATCGTCATAATAGCACCACTTGTTCCTTGAACGGAGAATATCGTGTGATCAGCACCAAATGCTTGCGCTGCAAGTTCTTGGGCTTTTTTAATCATACCGTGGGGATGGTGTAAATCATCTAATGGACCGATATTAATTAAATCAATAGACAGAGCGTTGTCGCCAATAAATTGCCGAAACTGTTCATCCATCCCAGCCCCTTTCTTATGTCCGGGGATGTGAAATTGAGTTGGATTATTTTTCGCATGTTCTAAAAGTCCTGTAAACAGGGGTGTATCATACTGTGACATCGTTAAACACCTCTTCTTCGAATAAAAACATATGAATTATAGCAAAAACAACTACTCTTTACTAGTTTTTCACACATATCAATTTCATTCATGATAACATGAAAAAAAGAGGAAATTTGTGGGGTGAGATCATGTCTTATGAAACGAGGGTCACGAAGCTGTTAAATATTACATATCCAATTGTACAAGGAGGGTTAGCCCATTTAGCATATGCGGATTTAGCTGCAGCCGTTTCGAATGCAGGAGGTCTAGGACAAATTACGGCTATGAGTTTACCTGATTCACAATCACTACAGAAAGAGATACACAAAGTACGGACATTAACGAATAAACCGTTCGGAGTTAACTTTGCGATCGGTCAGCATGGACGTCCATTCGAGCATATGGTAAAAGTTGCAATTGACGAGAAAGTACCGGTGATATCCGTAACAGGGGGGAATCCTAAACCTGTACTCGACTTAGTAAAAGGTACGGGTATTAAAACATTGGTATTAGTTGCAGCCAAAAGACAGGCAGAGAAAGCTGAAGAACTCGGAGCTAGTGCTGTGATGGTTGTTGGACATGAAGGGGGAGGTCACCTCGGTCGGGATGATGTAGGTACGTTTGTGTTAACACCGCAAGTAGTGGATGCTGTTTCCATACCAGTTATTGCTTCAGGGGGTATTAGCGATGGTAAGGGGTTAATGGCAGCCTTTGCTCTGGGTGCTGAAGGTATCGAAATGGGTACAAGGTTCATTGCTACGAAGGAGTGTGTTCATGCACATGATACATATAAACAAGCATTACTTGGGGCAGATGAAAAATCAACGGTCATAATAAAGCGATCTCTTGGAGCACCAGCAAGAGCATTAAAAAACGAGTGGACTGATAAAATATTGCAACTTGAGGAACAAGGTGAAACGTACGATACATTAAAATCGTATATAAGTGGAGAGGCAAACAAACGTTATATATATGATGGTAATGAAAGACAAGGTTTTGGGTGGGCAGGTCAGGTGGCAGCAAGAATTAACGATGTACCAACTGTACAGCAACTATTTGATCGTATTATAGATGAATCTAATCAAATTCGGAAACAGTGGAGTTTATGAAGGAGAGGACATATCATGGAATATCATTACCCGATTGACCATACATGGTCAAAAGAAGAAGTCATTGATGTCGTTAATTTTTTTCAAATGATTGAAAAAGCATATGAGAAAGGGGTTAGTCGGGACGACCTTTTATTAGCGTACACGAGATTTAAACAGATTGTACCAAGTAAAAGTGAAGAGAAGCAGTTAATGAAACAGTTTGAAGAAGGTTCAGGGTATTCATCTTATCATGTCGTAAAAGAAGCCAGGAACTTAGAAAAAGGTGAGAAAGTGAAATTGTAAAACCCTTGTCACAACAAGGGTTTTTTCATTAACTTTCTTTCGTTAATTGATATAAGTATTGGAGTGTCTTAAACGTTTCTTCGCATTTATTCACTAATTCATCGCGGTTTTGTAAGATTGGGTCATGACGGTTAATATGTAGACCGCACAATAGCTCAGCCTTTTTCACTGTTTCAAGTCTGTCAAGCATACTTGAAAAATCTTCTCTCGATAAACCGTTATGTGGAATTGACTCTGGTTTCGTATGGTCAATGGACCAAACAAACTCAGTTGGTATGTGATTCATTACCTCTGACTGGTGTTTCTTTAAGACTTTAGCAAAGTCAGACTTGATTGGACTTTCATAAATGACAGCAAACCAAATGAACAAGTGTGTTTCCCAAAGTCCAATTTGGAAGTGTGGAAGTTTTTTATAGCCACGTTTATTATTTGCTAAAGCAGCCCATGTATCATTTGGCGGATTCTTCGTTCGGCGTGCATGTTTTGCGACATGGACAAACATTTCGTCCCCTGTTAATGATGTCAATTCAGGAGCTATCTCCTCTGCTAATGCTGCTAATTTGGGAGAAAGGGTTCCTCTTAGCACTTCCATTCGTTCCTCAAGACCTGTAATGGTAAAAACATCAAAATCTTTTTGATTAAAGCCATTAAACTGTTCCAAGATTGTGACTCCCTTCTTCTATATATGTATGAGCTTAATCCTATCATTTTAGTAAATTTTATCATATGCTATAAAAAAACCCAATTTTCATGCATATAGTGAAACGGGAAATGGAACACCGGCACAATGGGTAAGATATGAATATTTGCAAATGTATTGAAACGATACTATAAAAAAGGAGTTTTATCATGGAGCGGAAAGAATTACATTCGTTATTTGAACAAGGGAAACAGTGGATATTAGAAGCAGGAGAGCAAATACGAATTGATGTAGAAAAACCCTTTGAAGTTAATACGAAGGCTGATCGAAAAGATCTTGTAACAGAAGTAGATGAGAAAGTTGAAGCGTTCTTCGCAAAACGTATTCGTCATACATATCCAGAACATAAAGTCCTGGGAGAAGAAGGGTTAGGGGATGAAATCCATTCAGTTGACGGTGTCATTTGGGTTATTGATCCGATTGATGGCACGATGAACTTTGTTCACCAAAGGCGTAATTTTGCTATTTCGATTGGTATTTATGTCGATGGCGAAGGCTTAATTGGCTTTATTTACGATGTTATGGCAGATGTATTGTATACCGCGATTAAAGGTGAAGGTGCATATAAGAATGGAGAACGACTACCAATGTTAGGGCAAAACCGTAAACTAGAAGATTCTTTACTAGCAATGAATGCCTTCTGGTCCATGCCCAACCGTCGCCTTGATGAAGCTGGAGTTCATGAACTTATAAGAAAGGTAAGAGGGACCCGTTCATACGGGTCTGCTGCATTAGAGTTTGCCTTTGTAGCAGAAGGAATAATTGATGCTTATATTACGATGCGTCTGTCTCCTTGGGATATAGCAGGTGGGATTGTCATTGTAAACGAAGTAGGTGGAATTACAACACAAGTAGATGGGAGCCCCATTAATATATTAGAAAAGAATACGGTTATTACCTGTAATCGTGCGGTCCATCAAGATATTGTGAATCATTACATTCGGGAAAAATAAAAAAGAAGTGAGGTCTAATGCCTCACTTCTTTTTTATGATGAAATAGTCGTTTGTTTCTTTCCCTTTAGTTTTAATCCAAACCCCATTAACCCGAAACCTAATAAGAAAAAGAAAATGGTTAATAGAACATTATGATAACTAATGGCTACACCAACTAAAGAAAATGATGAGATCACAGATACAGCTAATAAAAACATTTTAAGATTGAATTTTCCCATAATTATCACCCACTTATAGTTTACAGAATCTTCAACATTCCTACAAGACAACATTTTGAATTCTATTTCTAATAGTAGCATGAATTGAAAAGTTTTAGTATGATGGAGAGGAATGTAATGAAGGAGGAACAGTCATGGCAGCGCAAAATACGGAAACAGTACCTGATTTAGGTTTTCGCCCAATTGAAAGCTTTTTTCTTGAAAATATAGGAGGAGAGACAGGGTTTTGGTTATTATATTTAACAATCTATATCTTTTCTTTTATTACATATAAACTAGGTTTTGCCCGAAAGTTACCATTATTAAAAGCTTTTATCATATACATGTTATTAGCGATAGGCTGTTATGTCATCACGATTTTTGCCATTCTCTTACCAATGGCGGAAGTGCTCGTAATTTCAGCTGTCGTGTTAGGCATTTATCGTTACCGTCTACATACTGAAAGAAGCAAACGAAATGTAGAAGAGGGATGAGGGGAGTAGTAGCTACATGCAATCTATGCAAGATGTTGTGTATAACTGGTTGACGATTTATTTAGTGGCGGAAAGCCGTCCAAAAGATCAAGCAGCAAAAGATACAGCAGCCCTATTTCGTACGATGCTTACAGAGGACCATGCAGTAAAGGATTTACACGTTGAAAAAAAAGAGGATATGTACCTCGTAATATGTGAGACAAATGATGAAACCCGTTCATTTCGCTTTCCACTAGAATTGATCGAATGTATTCGAAATCAAATGGATGATGAACCGGAAAAATTCCCGAATTACGTAGCAGACGAACGTCCCTCTTCATAGAGGGACGTTTTTTATATTAGATATAATCATCTTTCTTTTTTTCACGGTAAAGGATGAAATTACCGGTCGCTTTTCGTTCTTCCGTACGTTTTTCAATACGCTCACGACACTCTGTACACATGTAAGACTGTACTCGCCTTTTTCGTAATTGCTTAGCGAGTAAAGAAGTGGCACTAATGTTGTCCACTTGATCACACAAAATACATTTAACTCTCATTGTTTCACCTCTAATCTCTTTCCACTAGTATAGCACGAAAGGGGCATGCCATAAATATATAGCTATAAAATGCAAAAAACCCTTCCTAATGATAGGAAGAGTACTACAAATGGAAAGATATATGTATCCCCGCTTTGCCGTTTTCCTTATGTCTCAAAACCCGGAAATCACCAGGTGGGTTCTCGCACCAAACAGTTCAACTTCCCGATTAATGGGCATGTTGTTATGTGTGGAATGTAAAGATCCCTTTTTTATACTACGGTTTGAGACAAACGGAGAAACGCACATTGCAGGTGTGTTTTCTTATTGGTCTATATATATAATACAAAGGTATGCTGTATAATTCAATAGTAAATGATTTCCATACGACGTTGAGTATGTTAACAGGCATATGTTGCAAGCACTGCCTGAACTTCATATATATTGACACTCTTGTTAAAACGTTTTTCGATCGGATCTTGTTTCCCACTTACCCAAATTTTTAATTCTCCATCTAAATCAAAATGTCCGGCTGTTTCAACACTAAAGTAATTAATTTTGTCATAAGGAACTGATAAATATTCCATTTTTTTCCCGGTTATTCCCTGTTTATCAACCAATATTAAGCGTTTATTTGTAAAAATGAACAGATCGCGTATTAGCTGGAATCCCTTGTAAACTTCTTCTTTTGGAGCAAAGATATTTTGAAATTCTTCTTTAATTTTGCTTGGATCAACTTCAGATGAGTTGCCCATCATACCACTCATAAATCCCACTAGATATTCCTCCTATCATTTTTTTATTAGTGTATGTTTACATTTCGCTTAAAACGACTAAAGTCCTTCATCAACATTGTTAGATAGATTTTACACTCTTTCCCCCCTTTTGATATGATGGATGAACTAGGAAAAAAGGTACGAAAATCCGTTTGAATAAAATGAGAAATGAGTGATTGTGATGGATTATACAAAGCAGGAAAAACATTTTTTGTCGTATATGAAAGAAATCGAATCTTATAATGAAGCTCTTTCCTTAATGTTTTGGGATTTAAGAACGAACGCCCCAAAAAAATCAGTAAGTTTAAGTTCTGAAACGATTGGATTTTTATCCCAAAAAGTACACCAACTATCCACCTCTGAACAAATGAAAGGTTATATTGAAGATCTAAAAGGTACAACTGAAAATCCAATTATAAAAAGGGCTATCTTTGAATGTGAAAAAGAATATAATCGTAATATGAAAATTCCGAATGAAGAATATAAAGAGTATGTTCAATTGCAAACCAAGTCTGAAGCAGTATGGGAAGAAGCAAAAGAAAAATCGGATTTCAAAATGTTTCAACCATATTTACAGCGACTCGTGGACTTTAATATAAAGTTTGCGAACTATTGGGGATACGATAATCATATTTATGATGCCTTACTTGACTTATATGAACCCGGTGTTACAGTCGATGTCCTGGATGATGTATTTCCAACATTACAAAATTCAATAAAACCATTACTTGAAGCCGTCATTAACTCTCCTTATAAACCTGATACATCAAGCATCTTAGTAAATTTTCCAAGGGAGAACCAAAAGGCATTTAGTGAAGAAGTATTACGACAAATGGGTTATGACTTTCATGCAGGTAGGTTAGATGAAACGGTACATCCTTTTATGGTTTCGTTAAATCCCAAGGATGTACGTGTTACAACTCGTTATAATGAACAAGATTTTCGTATAGCCGTTTTCGGAACGATTCATGAAGGAGGGCATGCTCTTTATGAACAAAACCTCGATGAGAAGTTGTATGGTACACCTTTAGCGTCTGGAACTTCCAATGGTATCCATGAGTCCCAATCTTTATTTTGGGAAAATTTCATTGCTCGAAGTGAACCTTTTTGGAATCAACAGTTTGATATACTAAAAAAATACGCTCCAGCATCCATCTCTTCAATGTCAAAATATGATTTTTACCGCGCAATTAACGAAGTGAAACCATCGTTTATTCGGGTAGAGGCTGATGAAATGACCTATTCCCTTCATATTATGTTACGTTATGAGCTAGAAAAGGCTTTAATTAGTGGAGAAATTAGTGTCAATGATTTACCTTCTCTGTGGAATGAGAAAATGGATAAGTACTTAGGAATTAGACCAAAAAATGATCAAGAAGGCGTTTTGCAAGATGTACATTGGGCAGGAGGGAGTTTTGGCTACTTTCCATCTTATGCCCTTGGGTATATGTATGGTGCCCAATTCCTTCATGCTATGAATGAACAATTTCAAGTAAATCATGCAGTGGAAAACAATGATTTACGGAAAATACAGCAATGGTTGTCTGACAATATCCATAAGCATGGTAAGATGAAAAAACCACTGGAAATATTACATGATGTAACAGGAGAAGGGTTGAATCCTGATTACTTAGTGGATTACTTGAAGTATAAGTATAAGGATATATACCAATTTTAAAAAAAGGTTTGAAGGTGAAACTTCAAAACCTTTTTTTTATTCAGTAAACTTCATATGTTGTCGATCAAAAACTTTGATAGAATGTACATAAGGAGTGTGA
The DNA here is from genome assembly GCF_024259515.1 of Salirhabdus salicampi. NCBI lineage: Bacteria > Bacillati > Bacillota > Bacilli > Caryophanales > Bacillaceae > Salirhabdus > Salirhabdus salicampi. Next base: position 848,826 of record NZ_JANBWE010000001.1, read on the forward strand.
TAAAGATGGAAACATACTTACCAGATTTTCATTTAAAAGGGAAAACAGCCGTCATAACAGGAGCTACAAAAGGTATAGGGCGTGCCATCGCTTCCAGTTATGCTGAAGCAGGAGCTAATGTTGTATTAATCTCGAGAACTGAAGAGGACCTTTATCGATTTAAAGAGGAATTAATTCCATTCGGTACTACAATACATACTATAGTCGGAGATGTCCAAAATTATCAAGAAATCATTTCTGCTATTGAACATATGGACGAAATTAAAGAGATTAATGTATGGGTCAATAATGCCGGTATTAACATTCGTAGTGAAGCGGAAAAAGTTTCCGAAGATGAGTGGGAAAAAATTGTGGATGTTAATATGAAGGGCGCATTTTTCCTATCTCAATTTGCAGCCCGCAAAATGAAGGATTTGAACTACGGAAAAATTATCAATATTACATCAGTTGCAGGGCATGTTGCATTACGCACAGGCGTAGTTTACGGCATGACGAAAGCCGCTTTAATTCAAATGACGAAAACATTAGCTTTAGAGTGGGGAAAATATGGCATCCGAATCAATGCCATTGGACCATGGTATTTCGAAACTGCTTTAACCGAAAAATTATTACAAGATGAACAATATGTACAAGATATCGTTGACCGAACCCCTTTACGACGAATTGGGGAATTAAAGGAATTAGCTGGGGCTGCCGTTTTTTTAGCTTCGGAAGCGAGCGACTACATAACTGGTCAAACTCTTTTTGTAGATGGTGGAATGACGATTTACGGATTTTAAGATTGAGCCATATCTCCTAACCGAGATATGGCTTTTTTTGGATAATCTTATTGCCATTACACATCATAAAAAGAAAAAGGATGAAATCATGGCATATATTGCTTCTGTCGGGTTAAGTATACCAAAACATACGATCACACAAGATGTTGCTAAGCAGTTAATGGCGAAATTATTTCCACGCAATACACGTGAATTGGAGAGGGTGTTACCCGCCTTTGATAATGCAGCTATAAATGAGAGGCAATTCGTCGTACCTATTGAATGGTTTCAACAAGAACATACATTCCAAGATCGAAACGATATATTTGAGCAAGAAGCGGTCACTTATTCAGTTTCTGCCGTAAGGGATTGTTTAGGAAAAGACCTATTTCTACATAAACCGTTCCCCATTGAAGAGGTGGATAGTTTATTCTTTGTTTCTAGCACTGGAATTACTACACCTTCTATTGATGCACGTTGTATGAACGAGATGCCTTTTCGTCAAGACGTTGTTAGATATCCGTTATGGGGCCTCGGTTGTGCTGGTGGTGTTTCCGGAATTGCTAAGGCATCAGAATGGTTAAAAGCAAATCCGAACAAAAGTGCTGTTGTCATAAATTTAGAATTTTGTAGCCTTTCCTTTCAAAAGCATGATACACGAAAAAGTAATTTTATAGGCACGGTCTTGTTTGGGGATGGGATAACAGCAACATTGCTGTTAGGTCGTGAACATCCGTTTGTACCGGATATTAAACAAAGTACTGTTCCATATGTAAAGCGTTCTAGTTCCAGGTTAATGAAGGGTGCACTGGATGTAATGGGATGGAAATTTGCAGATGACGGGTTTCATGTCATTTTCGCCAAGAGTATTCCTAACCTTGTACGATCGTTTTGGCGGGAACATATAACGGACTTTCTTTCTTCATCGAACTTAACGACGGAACACCTATCTTCCGTTATTGCCCATCCTGGTGGTCCGAAAGTGTTAGAAGCATGTCAAGAGGTATTGAACGTACCAATAAAACAATTGCAACATTCCCATGATATTTTACGAAATCATGGAAATATGTCCTCTCCAACAGTGATATACGTATTATATAATGCGATGGTAGAGGGAATGGAAAAAGGGGCCCATAGTATTATGAGTGCACTTGGTCCGGGTTTTAGTTCAGAGCTTATTGAGGTGGAGTGGGTAAGTATATGATCTATATCATTCTTTGGCTTATCATTGTTGTTCAACGTTTAATTGAACTAATCATGGCCAAGCGAAATGAAAGATGGATGATTCGAAATGGAGCCGTTATTGTGAATGAAGGACACTATAAGTGGATTGTGCTTACGCATGTTTGTTTTCTCATTGTTTTGTTATTGGAAGCAATTTACAGGCATGCCCTTCAGGAAACGGTACAGCCCTCGTTACTGTTTATGTTCTTTTTTCTACAAGCATTCCGCTTATGGTGCTTAGTATCTTTAGGACGTTATTGGAATACGAAAATCGTTTATATTCCTCGTGCTCCAATAGTTCGCAAGGGACCATATCGGTTCATACGTCACCCGAATTATATTATAGTAGGATTAGAATTTTTCTTTATCCCTTTACTATTTCAATCTTATATGGTGGCTTGTTTATTTCCAATTTTGCACATTATCTTAATGTTGTATCGAATTCCACAGGAAAATGAAATATTAAAACAACTGAAGGAAGTGTAATTGGCAAAATAAAAGGGATAGTTTTCCAACTATCCCCATCTCTATTATGAGTTAAACATTTATTTTTTTACAACATTAGCGGCTTGAGGTCCACGGTCGCCTTCAACAATTTCAAATTCTACGTTTTGACCTTCTTCAAGAGATTTGAAACCTTCCTGTTGAATTGCAGAGTAATGTACGAATACGTCGTCTCCACCTTCAACTTGAATAAAACCATAACCTTTTTCTGCGTTAAACCACTTAACAACACCGTTTTGCATAATTCAAAATCCTCCTAAAACTTCACAAAAAATGTGTTTATTCACAAACAAGATGCATGACAATAAAAAAAGGGCAACTTCCATAGAAGTGAAGGTTCATAAAACATCTTCTCACTTCGTATGGAAGTTCCCCGTTCTTTCATGAATCCTTACATCTTCTTTGTACCCATTAGTATAGCTTATTATAGCGATTGAGTCAACTCAATTTAAGTTTAGTTACCCATTAGGATGTACTTTCCTAATAAAACATCGAATTATGTCGAACAATGCAATCTCTTTCTACATTTCGTGCTTCTTTTGGTATGATATAAGTTAAGAATGGAATGTAGTTAAGTGGAGGGCAATAGTGTGACAATACATATAGGGTTAACGGGTTGGGGAGATCACGATTCACTATATAAGCATGGTACCTCTCATCAACAAAAATTAATGGAGTATGCCTCCCATTTTCCGGTCGTCGAAATTGATTCTTCGTTTTATGCAATTCAACCAGAACGTAATTATCAAAAGTGGGTAAAGGAAACACCGGATTCCTTTACCTTTGTCGTTAAGGCATTTCAAGCGCTAACAGGTCATGATCGGGTGGAACGGTCTGTTGGAGAGGTGAAACATTTATTACAGGAATACCGGGAATCAATACAACCAGTCATCCAGGCTGGTAAGCTTGATATGGTACTGTTTCAGTTTCCCCCTTGGTTTGATCTTACTAACAAGAATATTAAACGGTTGAGGTTTATTAAAAATCACTTAGCCGATTTACCGTTGGCGTTAGAATTTCGTAACCGATCTTGGTTTTCTTCGGATCATGTAACGGCTAAAACAATTGCTTTTATGAAAAATGAAGGATGGATACATTCGATATGTGACGAACCTCAGGCAGGGCAAGGGTCAATACCAACTGTATTAGAAGCAACACATAAAGAAAAAACATTAATACGGTTCCATGGACGTAATGTCCATGGTTGGAAGAAAAACGGTAGGCACAATTGGCGTGAAGTGCGCTTTCTCTATAATTATAATGAGGATGAACTCCTTCAGTGGCGAAACTGGTTACATCAATTGAAGGAAGATAGTAAGCATATTACAGTTTTGTTTAACAATAATTCTGGAGGAGATGCAGCAAATAACGCAAAACAATTACAATCCCTATTAGGAATTGAGTATGAAGGGTTACACCCGAGACAAATGAATTTATTTGGAGGATCATGAAATTGGATAAACAAGTCATATTACAAGAGACGGAACAGTGGGTGAAAAAACGGTTAATGAAGGATGCAACAGGACATGATTACTGGCATATCAAACGTGTTTATTCATTAACCGAGACAATAGCAAAAGTAGAAAAGGGAGATACGTTTATTTGCAGAATGGCCGCATTATTACATGATATTCCGGATGAAAAATTAACTGACTCCGTTCATCAGGCAAAAGAAGAGGTAAATGAAATACTCCACTCCTTCCATTTATCACAATCTCTCATTGACTCAATATGGAGCGCGATGGATATATCGTTCAAAGGCAACCACCGTGTGCCTATGACACTGGAAGGGAAGATAGTTCAAGATGCTGATCGATTAGATGCAATTGGTGCTATCGGTATTGCACGTACCTTTGCATATGGTGGGAGTAAAGGAAGTCCGATGCACGACCCAACTTTACCTGAAGAAATGGCCAATGTTTCCTACAGATCGAAAGGGAAAACGACCATTCAGCACTTTTACGAAAAGTTACTAAAACTGAAAGGATACATGAATACGAGAACAGGTGAAAAAATTGCTGAAGAACGGCATCAATTTATGGAACTTTACTTAAAAACATTTTATAAAGAATGGAACGGGGAAGACATTCGTATATAATGAATGTCTTCCCCGTTTTTCTTACTGCACAACACGTTTTGCACCTAAGTATCTAGTTTCCCAATAAGAGGTACTCATATGACTGACAGTAACACCACTTGTGCCAGCATGAATAAATTCTCCGTTACCTAAGTAAATGCCGGCATGGGATGGTCCTGGTTTATATGTTTCAAAAAAGACTAGATCTCCAACACTAGGTTGGTTTACAGGAACGGTGGCGTTCCATATATCTGATACTGTTCGTGGGATTTGGTAGCCCTTTTGTTTAAATACGTATTGTAGATATCCACTACAATCAAAGCCACTCGGAGATTCGCCCCCCCAAACGTAAGGCGTACCTAAGTAAGATTTCGCAAGAGACACGATATCACTTGTGGCTACGTTATGTTTCACTTGATTTTGATCGGGAATCTTCTTAACGGTATGAACAACGGCTTTATTTCTCTCCTCAATCGATTGCATATGTTCAACAAATTGTTTATCAAGTTCAGTTTTAACGGGAATGTCATGTTCTGTTTGGAATAGTTCAGCAGCTTGCTTTGTCAATGGACCATATATACCATCAAACTCTCCTTGATAGTATCCAAAGTAGTGTAAGGCCATCTGAATTTTTTTTACATCTTCGCTATGATATCCCATATCGACTGTTGTTTCTTCTAATGAAGAGAGGGGAGCTAAATAAAATTCCCGTTCTAACTCAGTAATTTTTTGCAAAGTTTCTTTATTCACACGTCCCGTTACATTAAGTAAATATTTTCGTTGGAACTGTTTTACATAATGCTCGGTGATGACATCAAATTTCCCGTTAATCTCACCCTCATATAAATGAAGTTTTTTTAATTTGCGCTGCAGTATGTTAACAGCTTCGTTATGTGTACCGTAAGACAACGTTCCTGCGTTTTTTAATTTTTCGTTCTGCTGTTTAATGTCTATCTCTAAATAAACAGAAAACGGTTGGGAGAATGCTAAGCTAGTAGCGAGGGTCCCAAAAATCACAGGGTGTTTGCCAATACCACTCATTTGAAAACACCACCTTTTCAATTTAGATGTAACATTTATATGAGGCTTTATAGAAATTATGTTTTGAATGTCGAGTTGTAACAAAGATGTTAACAAATATAGTCAATTAGATGTTAAAATAATAGTAACTTATATCTAGTATTGGGGTGTATCAAAAGATGGAGCAATATTTACAGCTATGTCGTGACATTTTACAAAATGGGTCCGAAAAGATGGACCGTACAGGAACAGGTACAAAGGGTGTTTTTGGTCGTCAAATGCGCTTTAATTTACAGGAAGGTTTTCCTCTTGTAACAACGAAAAGAGTTCCGTTCCGTTTAATTGTAAGTGAACTAATATGGTTTTTACGGGGCGATAGCAATATTAGATTTTTGTTACAACATAATAATAATATTTGGAATGAATGGGCATTTAAAAAATGGGTCGAAAGTGAAGACTATAACGGTCCAGATATGACAAACTTTGGCCTGCGTGCACAGCAGGATGAAGAATTTCGTGAATTGTATGAAGAACAGATGCGCATTTTTAAACAGCGTGTACTAGAAGATGATGAATTTGCTACAGTGTATGGGGAATTAGGGGATGTATACGGGAAGCAGTGGAGAGCGTGGAAAACTTCTGCCGGTGAAACCATTGATCAATTAAAAGATGTAATTCATACGATTAAAACCAATCCACATTCACGAAGATTAATTGTTTCTGCTTGGAATCCTGAAGATATTCCGTCAATGGCATTACCACCTTGTCATACGATGTTTCAGTTCTATGTAGCAGACGGCAAATTGTCTTGTCAGCTTTATCAGCGTAGTGGCGATGTTTTCTTAGGGGTACCATTTAATATTGCTAGCTATGCCCTGTTAACACACCTTGTTGCTTATGAATGTGGATTGGAAGTAGGGGAGTTTGTGCATACGTTTGGTGATGTTCATATTTATTCTAATCATATGGAACAAGTTCATGAGCAATTAACTCGAAGTCCGAAACCATTACCGTCGATTCGGATTCATTCACATATCGACTCTATTTTCCAAATTTCCGTAGAAGACATTATATTAGAAGGATATGACCCTCATCCTGCAATTAAAGCACCAGTTGCAGTGTAATGAAGAGCAAGGAGGAATAAATATGATTTCGTTAATCGTTGCAGTAGATGATGAAAACGGCATTGGGAAGGATGGACAATTGCCATGGCATTTGCCAAATGATTTAAAGTATTTTAAAGAGAAAACAGTCAACCACCCGATTGTGATGGGACGTAAAACATACGAATCGATTGGACGACCTCTCCCGAAACGGGAAAATATTATCCTTACCCGTAATAAGGACTTTAAAGCGGAAGGGTGCAAAGTGATTCATAATTGGGAGGCAGTTCATCAATTAAGTGAACAACACCCAGAAGAGGAAGTATTCGTCATTGGCGGCTATCATTTGTTTAAAGATGCAATTCGCTTTGCTGATAAATTGTATTTAACAAAAATCGAAGGTAATTTTCAAGCTGATACGTTCTTTCCTGACGTTGACCTATCACAATGGAAATTAATTTCAAAAGAAAAGGGAACGAAAGATGAGAAAAACCCTTACAATTATTATTTCTGTGAATATGTAAAGTCATAAACATTTGTCACCTTTCTCGAGAAAATATTTGCATGTTTGGTGAAAGTCGGCCAAAATAAGGGTACAATTAAATTAATAGGCTTGCCATCGTATTTTATAATAGATACAATGAATTAATTGACATAACGGTAGGTGATGGAATGTGAACATAGGGATACCAGGTTTAATTCTAATTTTCATATTAGCTTTAATCATTTTCGGTCCAAAAAAGCTACCAGAGCTAGGACGTGCTGCTGGGCAAACGTTAAAGGAATTTAAGAAATCAACAAAAGAGTTAACAAATGACGTATCAGACGATGAAAAAGAAACAAAACGTATTTCTAATCAAAAAGACTAATTTTTACTTACTCTTTAAGAGGTGATCGTATGTTATCCAACATTGGAGTGCCGGGATTAATTTTAATCCTTGTAATTGCTTTAATTGTGTTTGGTCCATCAAAGTTACCAGAAATCGGAAAGGCAGTAGGCTCATCGTTAAGAGAGTTTAAGAAGGCAGCTAGCGGTGTCATGTCTGACGAAAAGGATGACGCACACAAAGTCGAGGCATCAGATCCAAATAAAAAATAACTATTTGAAGGTGTAAGGGAATTTGCCTTACATCTTCTTTTCGTCAAAAGCTTATCGTTTGAAGGTGTCGTGGAGGTGCCAGCATGTCGCAGGAACAACTTCTAAATGATCAAGAAATGGAAGTAACAGAACACTTAGGAGAGTTACGGAAGCGTCTTATTTGGTCATTTTTATTTTTTATTACATTTTTTGTGATCGGTTTTATTTATGTAAAACAAATTTATCAATATTTTACCCGGAATCTTACATTCGACCTGGTAATCATAAGCCCTGGTGAAGCCCTTTGGATTTATTTAATGATTGCCAGCATATTTGCGTTTACATTGACCATACCTGTTATTTGTTTTCAAGTTTGGTTATTTATTAAACCGGCCTTGACGCCGAAGGAACGGAAAATTACCATTGCCTACATACCGGCGGTATTTCTATTGTTTGTCGGAGGACTGTGCTTCGGTTATTTTATTATTCAAGAGATGGTGTTCAACTTTCTTCTGTCTTTGAGTGAAGGAATGTTCGAAACGATGTTTACGGCGGGGAGATACTTCCGTTTTCTTTTACAAATTACACTGCCATTTGCATTTTTTTTTGAAATTCCGATTGTGTCTATGTTTTTAACGAGCTTAGGATTTATTACACCTACTAAAATGAAGAAAGTCCGAAAATATGCTTATTTCGTTTTGGTCATTATCGGTACGATGCTATCACCACCTGATTTCTTTTTACAACTATTTGTGGCAGCTCCATTAATCGTATTGTATGAAGTCGCCATCTTTACATCTGAAATTGCATATCGGAAAAAGTTAAGGTTAGAAGAGGAGCAAATAACAGTGGAGTAAAAACAAAGATATGAAAGAGGAGTTAAATTGTGCGTTCATTTTATCACTTTATGATGAGATATCGTGGTTCACATAAAAATTCAGAAGAAAGACGATTGGCAGACTGGATGTTTGAGGACCATGATTTTCCGAAGCAGTCAAGCTCATATGACGAGGTTAGTCGTTATTTTGAATGGAATTCACCATTTAGTGGTGCATTGCGAGTCTTCGACCACCTTTGGGATGTTTATGAGAGAGAGGAAAAAGAATAAAACAGGTTCAGTTTATAACTGAACCTGTTTTTTATTTGAAACGGTAGATTGTTTTCGGTGGTGAAAAAGTGTATCGGAGTTACACGTTTTTAGTAAACGTAAGCACTTCCAACAATGATTAACAAAATGAACAGCACGACAAGTAATACAAAACCTTGGTTATAAGTGTGTGACATTTGTTATCCCTCCTTTGCAACTTTCACTAATACCATATGTGGTCAATTGGCATAATGTTTGAGACATTCGCGGAATTTTTGCTTATTCTATGTGAATGATACTCGAAAAGGGAATCATTACGTTTTCTTTAGGAGTAGTGATTGTGAAAGTTTGCCGTTGCTCATTTATCCTTGTAATGGTTCCGGTAAAGTGTTTCGTTTCGTGTTGGTCAAATGCAGTGACTTGGACGATCGTTTTGTTGTGATATGCTTGTGCGCAAATTCGATTCATATCTTCAAGCTGCTGCTCATCAAGTAACGGCGGTTGATTTACATCATATTCGTCTGCCCACATATGTTTTAGTTTCTCAACATGTTCTGGCAACATGAGGGAAGTCCATTTTATCGTTCCTCGGTCTTTATGCATAATTCATCACCTCTTACATACATTATATACGAACATATATTCGAATTAAAGTGGATGAAAGAACATTTGTTCGTGTATAATGGTGATGGAGGTGTTTTAAATGCTTTCAAAAAATCATGCCGGGACAGAACCATTTGTCGAAATGATTTATTGTAACAAGCAAGGGGAATGGTCCAAACGTAAGGTGAAGATCATTGGCGAAAATAATCAAAAGTGGTATGGGTATTGTTATTTGCGTAAAGGATATCGCACATTTTATAAGGAACAAGTGTTGGCGATGTTTCCAGTTAGAACGAAATCATTTCCATAAGTATTACCCTCTTGTAAACGGATACACGGTAGCGTAAGATAGAGATATCAAAATTACGGAGGGGTCTGCATGTCAATACCATTAACGGTAGAATGGCGTATTATTACGAGGGGAAGAGAGCAACGGGTGAATCAGGAAGATAATACGTTTGAAATTGTTTTTGATGGCTATAAACTGTTTCCGTTAGATGAACCTATTGATATCATGCGACACGAAGATTCAGACCAAATAGGAACAGCCAAAGTAAAGAAATTAGCGATGGCTGAACAAAAGACGGTTTGTACGTACCAACTTGTTTCGTTATATAGCGTAAACTAAAATGTAGATACATTGAGCATCCCATCGAAGCGTGGTAAACTTTTACCAGACACACTGTTTGTGTCTGTTTTTATTTTGTTACGAAAGTAAGAGGGCGGTTCGATGCAATTACCAAATGATTGGCATGAAATATTGAAAGGTGAATTTCAAAAGTCTTATTTTCAAACGTTAAAATCAACATTAGAAAAAGAATACCGCAATACTACAGTATATCCAAAGGAAGAAGAAGTGTTTCAAGCTTTTCATTATACGGCTTATCACGCTACAAAAGTAGTCTTATTAGGCCAAGATCCCTATCACGGGTTGAATCAGGCACATGGATTAAGTTTCTCTGTAAGAAAGGGGGAGAAAATTCCTCCTTCATTACGTAATATATATCGGGAGTTACATGAGGACATAAACTGTCCAATCCCGAATCATGGATGTTTAGTAGATTGGGCGAAAAGAGGGGTATTATTATTAAATACTGTATTAACAGTAAGGGCTCATGAAGCGAATTCACACCAAAAAATAGGGTGGGATTTATTTACGAACGAAGTGATTCGTTTGTTAAATGAGCGAGATAAGCCAGTCGTTTTTATCTTATGGGGGAGGCAAGCCCAACAAAAGAAAGGGATGATTCACAATCATCACCATTTGATTATTGAGGCACCTCATCCAAGTCCGTTGTCTGCCCGACGAGGCTTTTTCGGTAGTCGTCCGTTCTCTAAAACAAATAATTATTTGCAATCAATAGGGGAACCAACGATAGATTGGGAAATTTCGTGATATGTACAAAATTTACATATAACCGCCTACACTTTTCTAACCGTTGTATCGTACAGTAAAGTAGCATACGTGTGAAAAGGAGGTTATGATCTTGCCCCCAAGTCGAATGAGAAACAGTCCATTTCCTATGGGAAATCATCGGCAAGCCCCAATGCGGCCACCGAGAGGACATTCACCGCACAACCCATTTCAGTTCCAGCCTATGCATCAACGTCGCCCAATCGGACCGAAGCAAGGTGGAGGGTTACTTCAACAACTGATGCAACGGTTTTCAAGTCAAGGTGGTATGAATCATCCAGGTGCTGGTGGACACATGGGGCCGGGTATGTACGGTCCAGGTGGAATTGATGGAATTATGAAAAATGCCCAACAGGCGATTAATTTGGCCCAACAAACGATTCCGATGATTCAACAGTATGGTCCGATGGTAAAAAATTTACCGACTATGGTGAAAATGTGGAAAATGTTAAATGATACAACTGAAGAATCGGTGGAAGAGAGTGAAAATTTTTCAAAAGAAATAGATGATGAAAGTAGTTTCAAAGATAGTGTAGAAAGTTCATATGATTTAGAACAGTTTTTACTAGACGAAGATTACGAAATAAAAACAAAAAGAAAGCAACGGGAAGGAATATCGAAACCGAAATTATATGTATAATATAAGCAGAAGAAGAGGGGGTAATAAATATGGCAAATGAAACTTATGCAACAGCAACCTTTGCGGGAGGCTGTTTTTGGTGTTTAGTTGAGCCTTTTGAAACTCGTCCAGGAATTAAAAGAGTGGTGTCAGGTTACACAGGCGGCCGTACAAAGAATCCAACCTACGAGGAAGTTATAACACAAGATACAGGTCATTATGAAGCTGTGCAAATTACGTACGACCCGAATGTCTTTTCATATGATGAGTTACTTGCTATATATTGGCGCCTCATAGATCCAACTGATCCAGGTGGGCAGTTTCACGATCGGGGCCCGTCATATGAAACGGCTATTTTTTATTATGATGATGAACAAAAACAAAAAGCTGAGGAATCAAAAGAGCAGTTAGAGAAAAGCGGAAAGTTTTCGAAACCAATTGTAACGAAAATATTGCCAGCGTCTACGTTTTACCCAGCAGAAGAATATCACCAACAATATTACCAAAAACAGCCTTTACACTATAAAATGTATAAAAAAGGATCAGGTCGTGAAGCGTTTATTGAACAACATTGGAACACGGAAGATGAAAAAGAAAAACTAAAAGACAAATTATCACCGATGCAATATAACGTAACCCAGGAGAATGGCACTGAGCCTCCATTTCAAAACGAGTTTTGGAATCATGAGGAAGAGGGGATTTACGTAGATATTGTATCGGGTGAACCTCTGTTTTCATCTCGGGATAAATATGACGCTGGGTGCGGGTGGCCAAGCTTCACAAAACCAATACAACTTGAACAAATCGTTGAAAAGTTTGATGATTCGTATGGAATGCGTCGCACAGAAGTTCGCAGCTCTGTAGCGGATAGTCATTTAGGTCATGTGTTTGAGGACGGTCCTGTAGAACATGGAGGACTGCGCTATTGTATTAACTCTGCAGCTTTAAAGTTTATTCCAAAAGATGAAATGGCGGAGAAAGGATATGAAAAATACTTAGTACTATTTCAATAAATAGGGGCTTCAACATTACGTTGAAGCCTTCTTTTTATGAAAAAGGGTTTTTCCATTCCATTAATAATCCATAGTGACAAGATTCCTCGTCCTCTAAATAATTCGGAACTGGTGCGACTGGTGTACGTCCGCATTTAAGTAAAAAAGTGATGACTTGGTCATAAATGTTCCCTGCGACAACTTCTTCAACGTACTGTGATGCATTGAGTGAATTTACATATTTGTGGTAATTCGGCATTCGTCCACCACCAAGTAAGCGCTCTAGTCGAAGATGAACAACAACTTCATACATAGATTGCATTAAGTGTTTCCCCAATCCTAATGAACGAAATCGTGGAGATATACAAATGTCTACAACATATAACGTGTTTCCATTAGGATTATGATTTCGTATGTAACCATTGTCGGTGATTTCTTCCCATGTATGTTCCAAATGATGCATATCAAATTCAACCATAAGTCCCGTCATAGATCCGACGATTTGTCCATCAATCTCTATACATAGAGCACCATCAGAGAATTGTTTCACATGGTTGTTTAATTGATCTTCATTCCACCATAAATCAGATGGAAATGGTGGGGGAAAAGCCTCTTTCTGCACTTGGATGAGTGCTGGAAAATCATTGATTGTATAATTGCGAATGAGCGCCTTTTTAGGTTTTTTGTTTTGTTTATCAAACACATAAAATTCCTTGTACATAAACATCCTCCTGAACAAGATAGTTTATAAGTTATACATTGTTCGGTATAATCTAAGATTATCGAAAAGTCATCAATTTTGCACTAAATTTATTTGATTGAAAGAGGTAATGTTTGTGTCATCATATATATTTCGCTTGTGCGTGTCCTTACTGTTAGGACTTATCGGTGGGGGAATATTTTACGTTTTATCTTTTCCTTTACCGTGGATATTGGGCCCGCTTTTCCTTTTAATTATTTATAAAGCATTTTCCGGAAAAACAGCAACTTCTTTAAGGTTACGCAATGTTAGTTTTGTATTATTAGGTATTCAAATCGGAACAACGTTTACGCATAATACTTTATCTATTGTAACACCGTATATTATACCGTATTTGCTGTTGGCGTTATTTTTGATTGTCATCAGTCTTGTCAGCGCATATATTTTATTACGAAAAACAACCATGGATATGGCTACCAATATGTTAGGTGCAGTACCAGGCGGACTATCGGCAATGATTGCCCTCAGCGAAGAGATGGATGGAAACACAGTCTATGTAACAATTTCGCATACGATTCGTTTATTAGCAGTGTTATTTATCGTCCCATTTTCGGCCATTCATTTTTTTGCGAATCACCAACCAACAACTAGCGGAGGTTACACGATATCAATTGAGCAAGGCCCGTTGTTTACCGTTCTTCTATACTTTCTGTTCTTTTGGATCGCGAAGTTGTGCAGTATGAAGGTGCCAGCTAGTTTTGTTATTATTCCGATGCTATGCACGGCCTTTTTTCAAATGAATGATATCCCACTGTTTCATTTACCAGCGCCTTTTTTCATTGGTTCCCAAATTATTTTAGGAGTTTATTTAGGGAATACCGTATCAATTGAAGCGCTTCGTAATGTAGGAAAATACGGACTCCTTTCTACAATTCTGGCGATTATGTTGATTGTCTTGTCTTTTGGCTTAGGGTATTTGTTTCATGTTATAACATCCATGGACATGGCCACAGCGATGTTAAGTGTAGCACCAGGCGGTTTAGTCGAGATGGCGTTAACTGCTCAAGATGTGGGAGGGGACCCTTCCGTCGTAAGTTCATTACAAGCGATACGGTTATTACTGGTAGTCGTCGTATTACCTTTCGCTTTAAAGATTTTTATACCGAAATTTCAACGGAAATATAGAAAAAAGTTGAGGTCGAACAATGTTTACGATAAAAACTAGTGAAGGAAGTGTATACGACCGTGTAATGATAAAACCTGTCGAAGGAATAAGGGTAAGGGGGCAAAGGGAAGGTATAAGAAAGTGCTAATCCTATGGTGGTTGATAAATATTATGAAAAAATATAAGATAACGATATATACATTTTAAAATGTTGGATGATATAAGGGAGTGTAATGATGATACATAAGACGTGGAATGATGCAAAAACGATAAAACAAATTAAATGTATTCATACAAATGCAAAAAAATATGTTGTGAAAAATGTGCTAACAGAAGGCAAAATTTATGATGTGAAAAATGAAACAGAAGAATTTTATTTTGTCATTGATAATACGGGCAAAATGGGCGGGTTTTTAAAAGACTACTTTGAAGAAGTGAATTAATGGAAGTAAGTCCTATCCTTTGTGGTAGGATTCTTTTTTTAGGAGGCATAACGATTGTTTATACCATTTCAAGATCAGTTATATGAGACAGTCTTTATAGAACGGGTTAATCGGTTTATTTTGTCTTGTAAATTATCCAGTAACGGAGAAGTCATTACTGTTCATTTACCAGATCCAGGACGATTAAAGGAACTACTTGTCAAGGGGAATATTGTGTATGTGTCTTACCATGAAGTCCCCCATCGAAAAACGAAATGGACAGCCCAACTAGTTAAGAAACGGGATGCTGATAGACTTGTCTCACTCCGGTCTACATTACCAAATGGATTAATAGAAGAAGCGTTAAAACAAAAGAAATTACCTGAATTTGAACCATATTCTTTTGTTCAGCGGGAGTTTACCTATGGCGGCTCAAGGTGGGATTTTCTGTTAGAAAACAATAAAGCGCCATATTTGTTAGAGGTAAAAAGTGTTACAATGGAAAAGGATGGGAAAGGTTACTTCCCTGACGCCCCAACGAAAAGGGGTACAAAACATGTCAAACATCTAACGAAAATTACTCGAGAAGGGATATATAAGACAGGCATATTGTTTGTATGTCAACGAAGTGACATTGATGAAGTACGTGTAGCTGATTGGATTGATTTACAATTTGCAGAAGCACTAGGGCAGGCTAGGGAAACAGGTGTCGATGTATATGCCCGTAGTTGTTATATATCACTAGAAGGAATTACGTTGAATCAACCTGTACCTGTCCAATTAACTTAATGCGAAGGAGAGGATGGGCATGTATCAATTTTCAGGTATTGATCATGTACAATTAGCGGCGCCAAAAGGGTGTGAGCTGGAGGCGAAACGTTTTTTTCAAGGGGTACTTGGTATGGAAGAAATCGAAAAACCTACAGAACTTCAGAAGAATGGAGGGATTTGGTTTCGTTGTGGTCATCAGCAGTTACATATAGGGGTGGAAGATCCATTTCAACCGGCAAAAAAGGCACACCCTGCATTTTATGTGAAAGACTTACAATCGCTTAGAGCACATATAAAAAAGCAAAATGTAGACGTGATTGACGATAATCGTTTACCTGGTTATAACCGCTTTTATATTTATGACCCATTTGGTAATCGGATGGAGTTCCTAGAAAAAAAGTGAGAGTAACTAAACTTAAGTAGTTCTGTTTCGGTGGAGAAACATACGAAATAGCAGCCTAATTAGCAGACCAAATCGCATATGATTTGGTCTGGTCTTTTTTCCTTGTATACCACGATTATTAGATTTTAACATGTTAATTATCATACGAAATCGCACCCCAAATAGCATAATGACAATGGCTGTTGTCAATGTGCATTTCCTATGTGAATTTGAATGTTATTTGCGATGCTGATTTTTTAAATCCAAGAAGGTAATTGTTATTTTATGTTAAAATAAATGTAGAGTTTGTGAAGGAACGCACTTAAACTAACGGGGCAGTAATGTGGAATAAGAAAGTCGTCATTCTTTAATGCGTGATAGACACATACTGCGCAACAAAGACCTTCACTTCAAAGGATTTTGTGAATGTATGTATCTAAAGTAAAGGAGCACAGTGGAGTTGAATAAGGTTTTAACCGTTAATATCCCCCCTTATGAATAAAGAAGGGGGGTTTATAAATACTTGTTTATGCTTCTCAAATAACAACTCCAACAGTCAGAACCCGGCAAGTGCAATACTTCACGTTAGTTTCTCAAAAACATTCTTGTTCATTTACAGGTACCTATTATTTATCTTTTGCAATTTCTTTTCTATTTGGGGCAAGTGGTGGCTGTTCTAACCACTTGTTTTTGGTCATAAGGTTAAACCACTCTTTTGTGACCATTAGGTTTTGTAATATGATTTTTTCATAATTCATAAGAAGGTCTGTTCGCATAGCAGATGCAAGTCCCGTTCCATGATAAGCTTGTGATGTTTGCAATAAAAATCCAATGTGATATAGCATCAACTTATCTGAAAAAGGAGCTTCTTGAGAAATGGTCACTTCTGTTTCCCAAGACATAGGAACGGGCAAATTATCTTGATGTAGGATTTTTCCTAATGACTGAATTTGCTGATCAGAAGTTTGTTGTGCCGACTGTAAAAATCTTCTTACTTCTTTAGATTGAGCCACTTGGCTAAATGCAATCGAAAGGGTTTTCTCCATAATCTTTTTTTTCATATTAAAAGAAAGTGAGATAATTTCTGTTGCTGCTATAGGTCGTTGATCTCCCAAAAAGCCATCTAAAAATTGTTGACCTAATACAAATTCAGGATTTTTTTCAGGATAAAAATAAGGATCTCTTTGGAAGTGTCCTTTTTCTAGAAGAAGTTCAATGGTTTGATGATACATTCTCTTGCCGTCATTATCACAAGAATCATAAAAATCTCTTAAATCCTTTCTTACAGAGGAACTAAGAGATGTTGTATGTCCTAGCAAGCCATGAAGGGTCATAATGTGTAAATAGTGTAAACAAAATATGTCCGAAAATAACCTTTTGGTTCCTTTATTGAGGTCTGAGTCAGTAAATCCAATTGGAACTGGAAATCCTTCGTTTTCAATGAACGTTGTAATCTGTTCTTTTTGACTAGAAAATGTCTTTATGGCATCTTCAAAAAGCGCCTTGATTTTTTCATCTTCTATGATCGATAACATATACTTGTTTACAATATCAACCATTGTTCCATTTATATATTGTCCCCACAAAGTTCCTATCTCGGCAGATGTGAGCTTTAAATTTTCTTTATCCATGTAATCACCTCATGCTCATATTTCCCTTCAAATTGGTATTTATAAGTATTGATTGTTCCATTTCTTTATTAACAAGACAAAAAAGAGACACCTCTTTGGAGGGAGGAGTCTCGGAAGGAATGATATATCTATTAAAAGAAAATGAGTTATTTTTAATATATGCTATGTGCAAATAAAAAAAACAGTCGTATCAATTAGGTGAATAAAGTAATTTTTATGTATAGTTCAATATTAAAATAATTTAAGATTGAATTTGTTATTTCAAACAAGGGGGCTAATGTTGAAGAAGAACAAGAGATCATTTGCTACGCAGTACAAAGATACTGCGCATTCAAATAACATCAATCTAACTAACTTTGTGAAAGAATGTACTTAAAGTAACGGGGGCGTTAGTTGAACAAGACAATATAAAAAATAAAACGCTTGAGTTATTTTTACCCAAGCGTTTTTGTTTACTATTTATAATGTTATTTATGGTGCTAAAAGTAGTGTGTTTTAATATGTCATATCATTTGTCATTTTAGATTTTCTCCACAGTATCGGAACTACTTAAACTAAACTACTCTCACTTTTTTATGACATATATAAACTAGCTAAAAATATGTTGCAGCATTCCTCGTAAACAGAAGGGAACTGGGAATGGGGAAGTGGACTAATACCTTTTCCCAGCTCAATCGTAAACCCTGGTTGTTCATATTGTTGAATATACCAATCTTTAAATCCTGCGTGACTGTCAACCGTTTGCACTGGTGTATACCCACTCACCCGTCCGTATTCATTGACGATTGTTTCGGCTATGACAGGCTCCTTTTCATCATATCCCCAATAAATTACTTTTCCTTGCGTATGAAAGGCAAGGACTTGGTGGAAATTCTCTTTTTCTACTAGATCGGCCATAGCTTTTGCTTCTGGTTCACATAGCGGTTTTTCCCCGGGAAAGTTTCGTGGTGCGGGATGCTTTACTTTCCGATCTTTCTCAACTTTCCACTTTGCAGGAAATTGATTGTTTAAGTCGACACCATTAATATTCGCTTTCCAACTACTAAAGTTTGTATGACCTTCATTAATATTTACCGCTTGCTCTTTAAAGTATGGGTCATGAGGTGGACCATTCAAAACAAGGTCAACACCATCTGGGTTAACCATTGGAACTACGGACAACGTTACATTTTCATAAAACTTCGATACATCAAGATCGTTCATCTTTTCTTCGTTAGTAAGAGCGAGTAGATAATCGTTCAGTGCAGTCATTATAGCTGCCGACGTAATCCATTCATTAGCGTGAAATGCTCCGTTCAAGTGTATTTTCTTTGGCCCCCTTCCAATTTTTATTTCAAAAATACTCTTTCCCATAACACTTGTGCCAATCTGTTCAATATGTATAAACGGAAAAATTGAAGTCAATAAATCGAGATCGGTTACTAATTGATGATAATCATAATGGTGCTGGTTTTTAACCGTTTTTGTACGTATACGAAATGGCAATGACCATGTAGATCCTGGGTTAATCGCTTGATTTTGATTAACAAATCTTAATATGTGTAAAGGGATATTTGCTTTATGACTTATGGAATGTTCGGTTTCTCCGCTTTTGATGATGTGTGTGTTGTTAAGGTATCCAGGGATAGATATGGATTCGCCCCCTTGTAACTCTGATGGTACATATCGATTAGCATCTTGTAACAAATGAAATGGAATATTGAATTTCTTACTTAACTGAAATAACGTTTCACCATGTGATGCAATTAACTTCATGAACAAACACTCCCATTTCGTTTGTTTTTCGAATAAATATATGAGGTTACCTTACATTTTATTGTTAGAACCTTTAAAATTATCTGTTAAAAATATAAAAAAAAAGGGTTTTTCTATGCCTATCTCTAATAATATATAGTTAGAAAAGAATTTTACTAAGGAGGGGCTTTTATTTATGGCATTTATTATTACATCACCTTGTAAAGATGAAAAAGCAGCCGAGTGTGTAGACGTATGTCCGGTTGAATGTATTGAAGAAGGAGAGGACATGTTTTATATTGATCCGGAAATTTGTATTGACTGCGGGGCATGTGAAGCCGTTTGCCCGGTAGAAGCTATCTACCACGAGGACGATGTTCCTGATGGGGAAAAAGATTATATCCAATTAAACAGAGATTTTTTCAAATCATAAGAAAAGGGGCTGAGTACAGCCCCTTCTTTAATTTATATAAACTTTCTTTTTCTTTCATGTAATTACGTAATTTTATGAAATGAAGGCTTCTGGTCTTGAAACGTTGTTACATATTTGAAACCTAAATCTTGTAAGAGAGCGACAGACTCATCATAACGGTCGTTTAGTGTATTTGGTTTGTGGGAGTCAGAACCAATGGTGATAATTTCCCCGTTCATCTCCTTATACAATTGAAGAATATCCTTGCTGGGCATAAATTGATCTAAACCATAACGGAAGCTCGACGTGTTAATTTCGATTCCTTTCCCCTCCGGAATTATAACACGGAAAATTTCTTCCATAATATCGAGAAAGTGATGAACATTATATTCATACTTATATCGTTTTACTAAATCAATGTGCCCGACAATGTTAAATTCTTTATATGTTTTTACACAGTGAAGAAGTTCACTATAATATTTTTCATAAGCTTCATGCAATGAACAATCGGTAAACAAGTTACCAGAGTGTAAATCTTTTCGGTCGGTTGTGTGCATAGAGCAAATAATAAAGTCAAAGAAATTGTTAGCAACAATTTCTTCATACTGTGGTAAAACGTGAGGCTGTACGCCTAGTTCTACGCCTTTGTAGATGTCTATATCATTTCCGTATTGTTTTTGCATGTCTTTTACTTTTTGGGCATAGCCGGTCAAGTTTAAATCGAAGTCAATCGTCGGATCCGGATAATCAATATCGATGTGTTCTGTAAAACAGATTTTTTGAATTCCCTTCTGTATAGCAGCTTCCACCATTTTCTCCATGGGGATGTTACAGTCGGCAGAGAATTCGCTGTGTACGTGATAATCAAATTTCATGGAATATTCCTCTCTTTCACTATACTATAGGTGCATTTTATTATGAATATAGTCAAAGGTAAACATGTTGACAATTCATAGTTACCATTTTACAATAAATCTAACTTTAATCAAATGAAGAGATAAAGTGTTAAATCGATAAACTAATAAAGGTTGGTGAATGGGCATGAACCATCACATTCCAGAAGGGGTATGGGACTTATACTCCTCTGATTTTGAAACGAAAGAAAATACGATTTCTCAAATTAAAACATTATTTAATCGGTTCGGATATAAACAAGTCCAAACACCGATATTTGAATATTATGAGTTATTTACAGAAACGAAGGCGACGATAGAAAAAGATCGAATGATTAAGTTAATTGATCGGGATGGCCGCATTTTAGTGTTACGACCTGATGTAACAATTCCGATTGCGAGAATGGTTGCAAATGACTATCAAGATGGAAAAGAACAATCATCCTTTAAGCTTTCATACATTACAAATGTGTTCCGAGTTAGAACCGATAAGAAAGTTCAACAAAATCGAGAATTTACTCAAGCTGGTGTTGAATTTTTCGGGCAAGAAAGCATTGACGCAGATGTAGAAGTCATTACGATGGCGATTCAGTCTTTGCAAAAGCTAGGGTTTGAAGGCTTTACAATTGATATAGGCCAGGCTAACTTTTTTAAAGAACTAATTAACGGTTCAGGATTATCTGTTGAACAATTTAACCAAGTTCGTTACTTAATCGAGCATAAAAATTTTGCTGAACTTTCCCGTCTCGTTGAAACTCTATCGATAGAAACAAACTATAGGGAAGCCATTTTAAATATTCCGTCCTTATACGGAAAAGGTGAGGAGCTATTTCGGAAAGCAGAGCAGTTCATTATGACCAAAAAGATGGAAGAAGAGTTAAATAAGTTAAGAGAAGTATACGAGCACTTAGTAGAAGATGGTTATGAACAGTTTGTCACCTTAGATTTAGGCTTAATTAATCATCTGAATTACTATACCGGAACCATCTTCCAAGGCTTTGTTCCAGAATATGGGAAGCCGATTGTGGTGGGTGGCCGCTATGATCATTTATGTAAACAATTTGGTTATGAAATTCCTGCAACTGGTTTTGGTATATACGTCGATGACTTAATCGAAGCTATGGGAATTCATCAGTTACAACCTGATCGTTTTGAGGAAAAAGCGATTCTTCTTACATTTGAACCAACATATCGGAAAGAAGCTGTAAAGACAGCGAATCTTTTACGGGAAAAAGGATTTATTGTTGAAACGACAAATATGAAAAACAATCCATATGGAAATGAAGAAGTTCCGCCGTTTTCCGTAATGATACATGTAAGTGATAAAGGATTTCAAATTGTCGATGAACAACAAAACATACAATCACTGAAATCTATAGAAAATGTCGTTGAGTTAATTAGGGGGCTGTAATGTGAACGGAGTAACAATTGCATTAGCAAAAGGAAGACTTGCAAAGAAGGCAATAGAAATATTAAACGAAGTTGATATCCATTTTTCTGATTTAACAACTGATAGTAGAAAACTTATATTTGATGATAACGACCATAAAGTTAAGGTAATCTTAGTCAAAGCCGATGATGTTGCAACATATGTAGAAAAAGGGGCTGCAGACATCGGAATTGTTGGAAAAGATACATTAATGGAAGCGAAAGCCGATGTTTATGAAGTTCTTGATTTAGGGTTCGGAAAATGTAAGTTTTCCGTTGCTGCTCAGTCGACTGATTTACCAAGCGCAAAACAAAAATTAACCGTTGCTACAAAATATCCAAACGTTGCAAAAGATTTTTATAGTAAAAAAGGGATTTATGTCGAAACGATAAAACTACACGGTTCGGTAGAGTTAGCCCCTTTAATTGGTTTGAGCGACGTAATTGTCGATATTGTCGAATCAGGACGAACATTGAAAGAAAACGGTCTGAAAGTAGTAGAAGATATCGCTGATATTAGTGCCCGGTTAATTGTAAATAAAGCCAGCTTTAAAACGAAAGTAGAAAGTACCCACGAGTTAATCGAGAAAATACGAACCACTTTATAATAAGGAGGGGCTGAATAGTGGAAATCATTAAAACAACAAATGAGGCGAACGTGGAGGAAATTATTGAAAATTTAAATAATCGCGGTGGAACATCTTTTGAAGAAACAGACCGGATTGTTACAGAAATTATTGAAACGGTAAAGCGGCAAAAGGATGAAGCATTGCGTGCCTATACGGAACAATTTGATGGTGTGAGGCTAGAACAATTACAAGTAACCGAAGAGGAATTTCATGAAGCGTTACAGCTTGTCGATCCACAGTTCCTTGATTCCTTAAGTAAAGCGGTTGAAAACATAAGAACCTACCATGAAAAGCAGGTGGAACAATCGTGGCTGACTCATAAAGGTGATGGAATTATGCTTGGTCAATTAATTCGCCCATTACAGCGAGTAGGTATTTATATTCCGGGTGGAAAGGCTGTTTACCCCTCAACTGTTCTGATGAATGCAATACCTGCACAAGTGGCAGGTGTAGAACAAATTGCGATGGTAACACCACCAGATCAAAATGGAAGAGTGAATCCATATACATTAGCAGCTGCTAAAACGGTTGGCATCAGCGAAGTATATAAAATTGGTGGAGCACAATCGATAGCAGCATTAGCATATGGAACGGAAACGATTGCACCGGTAAATAAAATTGTAGGGCCTGGTAACATCTTTGTGGCAAGGGCGAAAAAAGCGGTATTTGGCAAAGTTGATATTGATATGATTGCAGGCCCAAGCGAAATTTGTGTATTAGCAGATGAAAAGGCAAACCCTCGTTTTATAGCGGCGGATTTGTTGTCTCAGGCTGAACACGATGAATTAGCATCTGCAACTTTAGTGACAAATGATGAGGCATTAGCAAAGGCCGTTTCAACTGAAGTGACGATCCAAATGCAACGACTTGAGAGAAAGTCGATCATGGAAAAGAGTATTAAGGAGTTTGGCCGTATTTTTGTAACGGAAACGATAGAAGAGGCGTTTGATATCGTTAATGACATAGCACCTGAACATTTGCAAATTATGATCAATAAAGAATTTGAGGCACTACCAAAAGTGAAAAATGCTGGGGCTATCTTTCTCGGAAGTTTTTCCCCGGAGCCATTAGGAGACTATTTTGCCGGTCCAAACCATACATTACCGACGAATGGAACTGCAAAATTCTCATCACCACTAGGAACGTATGATTTCTTAAAACGTTCCAGTTTAATCTACTACAATGAGGAAGAGCTTAGGAAAGTCCAACATGATATCACTGCAATTGCAAATAATGAAGGATTAACAGCACACGCCAATGCGATAAATATTCGTTTTGAAAATAAGGAATAGCAAAGGGGATTATGATGCGAAAAGGAACGATTACAAGAAGCACGACGGAAACTGAAATTGAACTCGCCTTACACATTGATGGGGAAGGAAAGGGTACCATTGATACGGGGATTGGCTTTTTCGACCATATGCTAACATTGATGACAAGACATGGTTTATTAGATCTCGATGTAAAATGTAACGGTGATATAGCCGTAGACTTTCACCATTCCGTAGAGGATGTAGGTATTGCTTTAGGTAAGGCGTTTCAAGAAGCATTAGGAAATAAAGAAAGTATAACTAGATACGCAACAGTCTTTACACCAATGGATGAAGCTTTATCTATGGTTTCATTAGACATTAGTGGCCGTTCTTTTCTTCATTTTAATGCTGAAATGCCAGTGGAAAAAGTGGGCCAATTTGATACAGAATTAGTGGAAGAATTTTTCCGTGCATTCGCTAGCAATGCAGGGGTTACCCTCCATATTAACCTGCAATATGGCCGTAATGGACATCATATTATAGAATCTATTTTTAAAGGATTCGGCCGTGCATTAGATGAAGCTACACAAAAACAAGAGCGGATAGTTGGCGTACCTTCAACAAAAGGAATGCTGTAAAAAGGAGCTAATAACTATGATAGGAATCATTGATTATGGAGCAGGAAATTTAAAAAGTGTGAGTCATGCATTGGACCAGCTCGGTTTAGATCGAAAAATTATTTCAACCGAACGAGAAGTAAATGAAAGTGATGCACTCATTCTACCGGGAGTAGGTGCTTTTCGTGATGCGATGGTGAACCTGGAAAATGTAGGTCTCGTTGATGTTATTAAAGAAAATGTAACGGCAGGTAAGCCAATTCTAGGTATTTGTTTAGGGATGCAGCTGTTCTACGAAACGAGCTATGAAAACGGAAAGTGGGCTGGGCTCGGTTTATTAAAAGGAGAAGTTGTAAGATTTGAACATGACTTAAAGATTCCCCATATGGGTTGGAACCAATTGTTACGAGGGAACAATGATGAAATTGGCAACGGGATTGGGGAAGGAGAATATACGTATTTTGTTCATTCTTATTATGTAAATCCGAAAGATGAAAACGAGGTTGTATTTTGGACCGACTATGGAATCGAAGTTCCGGCGGTAGTCCGAAAAGATAACGTTGTAGGGATGCAATTTCATCCAGAGAAAAGTTCCAAAACAGGCATGAAGCTACTAAGTAATTTTGGGGAGATGGTTACATGATTATATTTCCGGCTATCGACATTCGAGACGGGAAAGCGGTCCGACTCGTACAAGGAAAATACGACCAGCAAGACACGTACGGTGATCCAGTAGAAATGGCCCGAAAATGGGTGGAAAAAGGGGCTACGTTTTTACACATCGTAGATTTAGACGGTGCCTTAGTTGGTGAAAGTAAAAATTTAACCGCCATTAAAGAAATCGCTAGTACAGTCGACGTTCCAGTACAAGTTGGTGGTGGAGTTCGCTCTATTGAAAAAATTGAAGCATTGTTGGAGAGTGGAGTGAGTCGTGTCATTCTTGGCACATCCGCTATTTTAGATGACGTATTTTTAAAAGAGGCTGTCTCAACCTTTGGTGAAAAAATTGTTGTATCTATAGATGCGAAAAAAGGTTATGTTGCCACTGATGGCTGGACGAAAACGACTGACCGAAAAGCCCTTACCTTCGGCAAGGAATTAGAAGCATTAGGTGTTAAAACAATCGTCTATACAGATATTGCAAAAGACGGTATGCTTGCAGGTCCAAATTTTGAAGAATTACAAACGATGAATGACCATCTGAACATTGATGTGATTGCATCTGGTGGTATTTCGACTATAGAAGATATCAAAACATTGCACCAATTACATTTGTATGGTGCAATCGTAGGCAAGGCCTTATATACCGGAAAAGTTGAATTAGAAGAGATATTAAAGGAAGTGTAACGATGCTAGCAAAGCGTATTGTGCCATGTTTAGATGTAAATAAAGGAAGAGTTGTAAAAGGGCAAAAGTTTGAAAATATTGTAGATGTTGCAGATCCTGTAGAATTAGCAAAGCGTTATAGTGAGCTGGGAGCAGATGAAATTGTGTATTACGATATAACAGCCTCAAATGAAGCACGTGATATATTTATTGACGTTGTTGAAATTACAGCTAAAGAAGTTCGTGTTCCGTTAACTGTTGGCGGGGGAATTCGTACGATTGAAGATTTTCGGAAAGTATTGAATGCAGGGGCTGATAAAGTTTCGGTAAATAGCGCGGCTGTAGCAGATCCACAAATTATTAAAAAGGCGGCAGAGAAGTTTGGCAGTCAATGTGTAGTTCTATCTATCGATGCTAAACAAGATGAAAATGGAAAGTGGATGGTTTACACAAATGGTGGTCGTAAAGCGACAGGCATGGATGCTGTAGCATGGGCAAAAGAAGGAGAAAAATTAGGCGCAGGGGAAATCGTTTTGAATGCAATAAATACCGATGGTGTACGCACTGGGTATAGTTTAAATATTACAAAAGAAATCGCAGAAAATGTAAAAGTACCTGTTGTTGCTTCTGGAGGTGCGGGAGTAGCTGAACATTTCTTAGAAATTTTACAAGAAGGAAAAGCCGATGCTGCATTAGCTGCATCCGTTTTCCACTACAATGAAATAGAAATGAGTTCTCTAAAAAACTATTTATTTGAAAATGGTGTAGAAGTGAGGCGTACCGTGTAATGGGATTTAATATTGAAGAAATAACTTTTAATGAGCAAGGGCTTGTACCGGCAATTGTACAAGATATTCGAAACGGGAAAGTCCTTATGCTCGCTTATATGAATGAGGAATCGATTGGGAAGACGATAGAAACAAAAACAACATGGTTTTATAGCCGAAGTCGTCAGCAACTTTGGAACAAAGGGGCAACATCAGGGAATAAGCAACTTGTACAAAAAATGAGCTATGATTGCGACGGAGATTCTATACTCATAGAAGTTGTGCCTCTTGGAAATGCCTGTCATACCGGTGAGGAAAGCTGCTTCTTTAACAACATTGAAGTAGGAACATCTACTCCGTTTAATCGTAATGTAATTCCTGAAGTATATGACCAAATAAAAGAACGTCAGGCTCACCCTAATGAAGATTCATATACAAGTTACTTATTCAGAGAGGGCCTTGATAAAATATTGAAAAAAGTTGGCGAAGAAGCCAGTGAAGTTATTATCGGTGCAAAAAATCGAGATAAAGAAGAATTGACGGCTGAACTTTCCGATTTAGTTTATCATTCACTTGTCCTTATGGTTGAACAAGGAATTTCGATTGATGATGTGAAGGAGGAGCTCGTTAAAAGGCAAGGAAAGTAAAAGAATGGAGGAATAAGGTTGAGTAAGTTTTGGAGTGACATCGTGAAAGAAACGGAACCCTATGTACCCGGTGAACAACCGAGGGATCCGGATATTATTAAACTTAATACGAATGAAAATCCATACCCTCCTTCACCGAAGGTAATTGAGGCAATCAAAAGGGAAATCGACGCTTCTCTTCGTTTATACCCAGATCCAAAGGTGGATTCGTTATTAGAAACGATTTCGGAAACGTTTGGAGTAAAAAAAGATGAAGTATTTGTAGGGAATGGATCAGATGAAGTTTTAGCCTTTGCGTTTATGGCTTTCTTCAATAAAGATCAAACGATCCGATTTCCTGATATAACGTATAGCTTTTACCCTGTTTATTCAAAGATTTTTCAAATTCCATATGAAACCGTTCCTTTGAAAGCTGATTATACAATCCCGGTGGAATCATTTTATAACAGTGAAGGTGGGGTTATCTTCCCAAATCCAAACGCCCCAACAGGAATTTTGTTATCGCTTGAGGATATAGAGGTTATTTTAAAAAATAATGAGAACAAAGTGGTCATCGTCGATGAAGCGTATATTGATTTTGGTGGAACATCAGTAACGTCACTTGTTGAAGACTATAATAATTTATTAGTAATCCAAACTTTATCAAAATCCCGCTCTTTGGCAGGTCTTCGTGTCGGTTTTGCGATTGGGAGCCAAGAATTAATTGAAGGGTTAAATCGCGTGAAGAACTCTTTTAATTCTTATACAATTGACCGTCTTGCACTTGTTGGTGCAAAAGCAGCAATAGAGGATGAGTCATATTTTGCGAAAACCCGAAACACTATAATCGAAACAAGGCAATGGGTTGGAGAACAGTTACGGCAGCTGGGATTTACTGTACTTCCATCTCAAGCTAATTTTTTATTTGCTCAACATGAGAATGCGAAAACTCTATATGAACAATTAAAGGATAAGGGGATTTATGTACGGTACTTTGAAAAAGAAAGAATCAACCAATTTTTACGCATAACCGTTGGTACCGATGAAGAAATGAAGACATTCATTCATTCTTTACAACACATATTACGAAAAGAATAGAAAATGATTTCTATTCTTTTTTTATGTAACGAATCTCTGTTAAAAAATCATATTTTTCAGTAAAATAATGAGTAATGTTACCTCGTGAGGAGTTTTCAAAATGAAACCAGATATAAAAGAGTCTCAATCAACTGAGCTGACGTTACAACGATTACTATCTTTATATAGGTTGCTACAAGAAGAAGGAAGTGAACAACTTCCAAAAGTCGCTGACCTTATTGAAAAGGCACTAAATAAAGAACTGGTACTTGGTTTTGCAGGTCATTTTTCCGCTGGGAAGTCTACCATGATCAATGATGCTTTAGGACAGCAAATCCTACCTTCGAGTCCGATTCCAACAAGTGCTAATCTTGTAAAAGTAAAAACAAGTCCAAAAGAGTATGCACGAATATTTTACCGTTACGAAGATCCAGTTCAGTATAAAGCCCCATATGATATCGAAGCTATTCAACAAATGTGTCGCGACGGTGATGCGATAGAAGCAATTGAAATAAGTAAACACGATTTGTCTATCCCAGAACATGTAACGTTGCTCGATACACCAGGTATTGATTCATCAAATGATGCAGATCGGGTTATCACGGAATCTGGCCTACATATTGTTGATGTGTTGTTTTATGTAATGGATTATAATCACGTTCAATCAGAAGTGAATTTAGCCTTTCTTAAGGAAATGGGTGAAAAGAATAAACCTTTTTATGTAGTGATCAACCAGATTGATAAACATGAAGAGAAAGAGTTATCATTTCAATCGTTCCAGCAAAGTGTACAGGATACTTTTCAAAAGTGGAAAATTAAACCAGAACAAATTTTCTATACAACGTTAAAAGACAAAAATCATCGACACAATCAGTTTTCTAACGTCAAAAAGGTGATTCACCAAGTTATGTTAGAACAATCAAAACTGATTAAAGATACAGTTCACCATTCAGCAAAAGCGATTGTTGAGGAACATGTAAACAGTATATCTAAGGATTATGACGAAGAAAGGACAACATTAGAAGAGAAAATTGAACAACTAGAAACAGAGCTATCCTCGTTTAACAACGAACCTGAACATGAAGGGGTTGTTGTAAATGCTAAAGAAGCCGAAAAAAGATTCAAACATGACTTACGAGATTTGTTTAAAAATGCTTACTTAATGCCATACGAAAATCGGGAAAAAGCGAGAGAATACCTGGTTTCAGCACAATCAAATTTCAAAACGGGTATTCTCTTTGCGAAGAAGAAAACGGAAGCAGAAAGATCAAGACGTCTTTTTGAGTTCCATTCATCATTAATGGAAACAGCGAAAACACAAGTTGAGGCACACATACGTGAATTATTAACCAAATATATGCGCTATTATGACGTGCAACACGATGACTTATTCCGAAAGATCCAAGGATTGTCTGTCTCATATGAGATGGATCGATTACGTGATCTCGTCAAATCAGGGGCAGAGGTTACAGGTGATTATGTTCTTGTATATTGTGAAGACGTTGCAAATGATCTGAAACAAATGTATCGACAAGAAGCGACAAAAATTTGGGATTCGATTTTTTTGTCGATTCAACACCATGTTAAACGGTTATCCCAGCAGCAAAAACATGAAGAGCAGAAACAACATGAGCTTGCTCACATGCAAAAAGCACGTAAGCAGATTGACGATAAGGTGCAATCGATAAAAGAACATTTGTTGTCTACATTGTCTAGTGACCATCCACAAGTTGATGAACAGAAAAGTAATGAGATTATTCAAGCCATCAGAAAGAAAAGAGAGAATATCAGAACTGAAGTACTACCTGTAAATAGGGATTTGGAGAACGAAAGAGAATACGAGGTGCAAATAGACACAAAAACAACATCATTTCATGACGTTAAAGTGTCTGCAGAAGAAGTGATGAAAAAGCTTGATCAAGCAGCCAATATTCTACAACCCCTAACCGGCTTCCAAAACGTAGCTGCTGACTTTATAAATCGGAAAGATAGGTTACAAAACCGACATTATACAATTGCTCTGTTTGGTGCTTTTAGCGCAGGGAAGACGTCCTTTGCAAATGCTCTACTCGGTGAGGCCTTACTGCCTGTTTCACCAAATCCGACGACGGCGACAGTGAATAAAATTAGCCCCCCAAATGACAAACATCGTCACGGAACAGCCTTAGTTCAGTTAAAGAGTGAACAAGAGTTAATTGAAAATATAAAAGATGTAACCTTAAGTGATATATCGTTTCATTCATTACAGGAATGCGTTGATTGGTTAAAGAAAAAAAACGAAGGAAAAGCTGACACTGTTCACCAGTCTTTTATTGAGGCACTGATTCAAGGTTATGCGTCAATGCGTGAGTTAATAGGGAAGCGCACTGTCATTCGTAGAGATGAATTGGCAGACTATATTGTGAAAGAAGATATAGCATGTTATGTGGAATGGATAGAATTATTTTATGATTGTCCGTTTACCCGAAAAGGGATTACGCTAGTCGACACACCAGGAGCAGATTCTATTAATGCGAGACATACAGATGTAGCATTTGACTACATTAAAAATGCTGACGCTATTTTATTTGTGACGTATTACAATCATGCTTTTTCACAGGCTGATCGAGAGTTTTTATTACAGCTTGGTCGTGTAAAAGATATATTTGCATTAGATAAGATGTTTTTTATTTTGAATGCAGCTGATTTAGCTAAAGATGAAGATGAACTTCGCGCAGTAGAGACATATCTACAAAGTCATTTGTTACAATATGGAATTCAACAGCCCAAAACGTACCCTCTATCAAGTAAATTGGCATTGGAAGAAAAAGCATCGAATCAAAGCATGAACTCAAGAATAAAACGTTTTGAACAAGATTTTAATTCATTTTTAGATGAAGATTTAACACAATTATTTATCCAATCTGCGTTGCGAGACATGAAGAATGTGACTGAAGTTTTAGACGACTACATTCAATTTGCTTCCGTTGACCAACAAGAAAAAGATAAACAAATACAAGGGCATAAAACAAGGGAAAAATCGTTGCATGACATGATTTGGGAAATGCCGACAGACCCTTACGTAAAATCATCATTACATGAGATAGATGAACTGGTATTTTATATTAGGCAACGAACTTTTTTACGGTTTTCCGACATGTATAAGGAAACGTTCCACCCTGGTCAGATTAAGTCTAATGGAAGAAAAGGAAAACTAGAGTTACAAGAAGCGTTACAATCTTTAATCTACAAATTGAATCTACATTTATACCATGAATTGCAGGCAACTTCTTTACGAATTGAAAATCATTTAAGTAAAGTAATGGAGCAGTTTGCAGATGATCTCGTAAGGAAATGTTCAGAAATCACGTCATTTCACGCTTTTCCATCTATTAGTGAGGAGACTTATGAAACCCCTGAGATTCCTCATAATTTAGTGAAAGACAGCGATGGGCAGTTAACAAAACCACTTTCACTTTTTAAAAACACGAAATCGTTTTTTGAACAAAATGAGAAGGAAATTATGAAGGATGAATTGCAAAAGCTGTTGGATCCAATTATACAGGAAGTGCTAGAAGAGCAAGCAGGTATATTACAGCAATACTATTTACCAATGTGGCGTGAAAAAGTAAAAGGTATAAAGGTTAAGTATACTGAAGCGATCGCTGAATACTATAAAGGATTAGAGTACACTTTAACTGATGAAACGTATTTGACGGCTCTAAAAAGATCACGAAAACAAATACATGCTGTTTTAAGCGGAACAGAGGGAAAATAGTCATAATCGGACAGGGATATAGGACAAAAGGCGGGTTTAGGCATGCTAAGCCCGTTTTTTTTATATTTTTTTATTTTTTTTATACCAATGGAAGAAGTGGTCTAAAGCACTGATACATAAACGTTTTTAGCAATTGCTGGTAATTAATTGAACTATCAAATTTTTTCAATTTGTCCGAAAACTTAACAATACGGTAGCATTTGGTAAGACTAACGCTCTTAGTGAACGCCATTCCATCTAAAGCCGATTAATCAGGTTTAATCAGCATTAATCTTGTTTGCGTAATGTTTCCACACCACCTATTATTAAAATTGTATTTCGACGGACGCCACAACGCTGATGAAAAGGGTTGAGAGCAAACGTCGTTAAAAACGTAAAAATACAGAATTTTAAAGGAGGAACGAAACATTATTAGTCAAATTGCAACCGCACCTTCACGAACAATGAATACGGTTACGTTTGAAAAGCCGACAGTAGAAGATGGCGCGGCAATGTGGGAATTAGTGAACAATACAACATTGGATACGAACTCCCCATATAAGTACATTATGATGTGTGAGTTTTTTGCAGAGACTTGTGTTGTTGCCAAAGAAAATAATAAGCTTGTTGGCTTTGTTACCGCTTTTATCCCTCCAGAACGCCCGGACGTCGTTTTCGTATGGCAAGTAGGAGTGGATGCTTCACAACGGGGAAAAGGATTAGCTTCGCAACTTTTATTGCATATCTTAAATCGTGATGTTTGTTCGAATGTCAAGTTTTTAGAAGCAACTGTGACACCTTCCAATAAGGCTTCACAGACCTTATTCCGCCGTTTAGCTCAAAAATTATCTACAGAGTGTGAAGTGTCTGAATGTTTTGCCGAAAATTTATTCCCAGGAAACGACCACGAGAAAGAGTTAACTTTTCGTGTAGGGCCAATCCAATAAGAAGATATTAACTTCACAATGAAATAACGTTAGTGGATGAATTGTAACAAATGATCCAGATAAAGGGATTTAACAATACCTTTCAATACCCATACGGCGTATAGGTATTAAATTTAAAGGAGGAAAAACAAGTCAATGAGTAAAACGGATATGAAAGTCTTTGAAAAGTTAGAATCCGAGGTACGTAGTTATTGCCGAAGCTTCCCGACAGTATTTAAAAAAGCAAAAGGCTATAAATTATGGGATGAAGATGGAACAGAGTATATCGATTTCTTTTCCGGAGCAGGAGCATTGAACTATGGACACAACGATGAAACATTAAAGTCAAAATTAGTAGAATACATTTTAAGTGATGGAATTACACATTCACTTGATATGGCTACAACACCAAAAGCGGAGTTTCTGCAAACATTTCATGATGTCATACTAAAACCGAGAAAACTGGATTATAAAGTAATGTTCCCTGGACCAACAGGTACAAATACAGTAGAAAGTGCTTTAAAGCTCGCCCGAAAAGCAACCGGTCGTACGGAAGTTATTAGCTTTACGAATGGTTTCCATGGTATGACAATTGGTTCTTTA
Source organism: Salirhabdus salicampi (assembly GCF_024259515.1). Taxonomy (NCBI): domain Bacteria; kingdom Bacillati; phylum Bacillota; class Bacilli; order Caryophanales; family Bacillaceae; genus Salirhabdus; species Salirhabdus salicampi. Next base: position 882,403 of record NZ_JANBWE010000001.1, read on the forward strand.
GCCGTGACCGGTAACTCCATGAAACGTAAGGGCGCAGGAATTCCATTAACAAACGCTGTCACGATGCCATACGATAACTTTATTGAAGAAGAGGAAGAACTGGATACATTAGATTATCTTGAAAAGTTTTTAGAAGGTGGAGGAAGTGGTGTTGAAATTCCAGCTGCCATGATCCTGGAAACAGTACAAGGAGAAGGTGGAATTAACGCGGCACGACTTGAATGGCTGAAGCGTGTAGAGGAGATTTGTAAAAAGTGGGAAATTCTTCTCATTATTGATGATGTGCAAGCCGGAGTAGGCCGTACTGGAACATTCTTCAGTTTTGAAGAAGCAGGAATTAAACCAGACATAGTATGTCTTTCTAAATCAATTGGTGGATATGGACTTCCATTTGCCATCACATTATTCCGTCCAGACTTAGATATTTGGGCACCTGGTGAACATAACGGTACCTTCCGTGGAAATAACCACGCTTTTGTAACAGCTACAGCGGCTCTATCATACTGGAAAGATGACCGTTTAGAAAAATCGATCAAAGAAAAATCGAAGCGCATTTACGCTTTCCTTGAGGAACTCGTTTCGAAATATCCTGAATTAAAAGGAAAGGTTAAAGGTCGAGGCTTTATGGTAGGAATTTCATCGGAAGTAGATGGGTTGTCAGAGCAAGTTGCAGCGGAAGCGTTTAAGCGTGGACTCATTATGGAGACCTCAGGCCCTAAAGACGAAGTATTTAAATTGTTCCCACCAATCAACATTGATGATGAAGGATTAAATAAAGGGTTAGAAATTTTAGAACAAAGTGTTAAAAGTGTAGTAAAAGAACCAGTAACACAGTAAGAGAAATCGAGGAGGAAACGAGATGAAAGTAGTTGCACTAAAAGATATTATTGGAACGGAACAAGAAGTAAAAGGGGAGAATTGGACGAGTCGACGATTACTTCTTAAAAAAGACGGTATGGGTTATTCCGTTCATGATACAATTATTAAAGCAGGTACAGAAACACATATATGGTATCAAAATCATTTAGAAGCTGTATATTGCATCGAAGGCGAAGGGGAAGTTGTAACATTAAAAGATAATAAAGTTTGGCCGATTAATAAAGATGTAATTTATGCTCTTGATGAGTATGATGAACATTTGCTTCGTGCTAAAACAGATATGAGAATGGTATGTGTGTTTAATCCACCAATTACAGGAAAAGAAACACATGATGAAAACGGTGTATACCCATTAATTGAAGACGATGAATAAAAGGTTAGCCCCCCATCAATGTAATGGGGGGTTTTATTATGTGAGTAAACGATAGAAATGACGTCATATTTGATAAATGATATTAACATGAATAAAAGGACAAAGTCCATTTATAATAACAATTGATTAGTCTAATCCTTAGTTCTATAAAATTACCATTGTAATAATATTTCGACTACTTACTGTTCCAGTGTTTTACTGGATTTCCACAAGAAAATATGAGATGATGGCTAAAGTGTCAAAAATTGAATATTTAACACAGAACTGGTATTGATGCCATTTGTCGTTAATTGGTATGTTTAAATTCAATTATTGGAAACATAAAAATAAAAGTAGAACAATACGCGTAAGGAGATTGAATAATTTTGAAAAAATTTTCAGATTTTCAGTTAAGTCAAGAAGTTGAAGATGCACTTAATGCAATGGGTTTTGAGGAAGCAACACCTATCCAAGCGGAGGCTATTCCTACTGGATTAGCAGGTAAAGATTTAATTGGACAAGCACAAACCGGGACGGGAAAAACAACTGCGTTTGGAATACCGTTAATTGAACAAATAGATATGGAAGATCGCAACGTTCAAGGAATTGTTTTAGCACCAACAAGAGAACTAGCTGTCCAAGTAGCTGAAGAATTAAATCGCATTGGTGGTAAAAAAGGTGTATTCACACTGCCTATCTATGGTGGTCAAGATATTGGACGTCAAATTAAATCATTAAAAAAACGTCCGCAAATTATTTCCGCTACACCTGGTCGATTATTAGATCACCTTAAGAGAAAAACAATTCGTCTAGACAACATTAAAATGACTGTTTTAGATGAAGCAGATGAAATGTTAAATATGGGCTTCATTGAAGATATTGAGATGATTCTAAGTAAGATAACAAGCCCACATCAGACAATGCTTTTCTCTGCGACAATGCCGAAGAAAATCGAAGCGTTAGCACAGAAATTTATGAATAATCCAGAGATGATTAGAGTAAAAGCAAAAGAAATGACAGTGCGTAATATTGATCAGCACTACCTCGAAGTTCACGAAAAACAAAAGTTTGACGTGCTTAGTCGTTTACTAGATGTTCAATCACCAGATTTAGCAATCGTCTTTGGACGTACGAAGAAACGTGTTGACGAATTAGCGGAAGGATTAAAGAAACGTGGTTACTCTGCAGAAGGAATTCACGGTGATTTATCCCAATCTAAACGTGATCACGTCATTCGTTTATTTAAAGAAAAAACCATTGATATTATGGTAGCAACAGATGTTGCGGCACGGGGATTAGATATTACTGATGTAACTCACGTTTATAACTTCGACATTCCACAAGATCCGGAAAGTTATGTACACCGAATTGGACGTACAGGACGTGCGGGTAAAAGTGGGTTATCGGTAACGTTTGTTACTCCAAGAGAAATTAGTCACTTACGGGCTATTGAAGAAGTGACGAAAACCAAAATTGAAAAACGACCTATTCCATCCTACTCAGACGTAATTAAAGGAAATCAACAAGCAGCGATTGATCGTCTTGTTGAAACTAGTGATGCGGCTGATTTAAAGGAATATCGCGGAACTGCTGAAAACTTATTAAACACTTATGACTCTGTCACATTAGTTTCAGCTGCGCTTAAGTTACTTACAAGAGAACCCGATGAAACGCCTGTTAATTTAACAGCAGTAGCACCTCTACGCGCGAAAAAGTCGAAAAGCCGCAGTGGTGGCGGCGGAAGAAGAAATGACCGCCGTAATAGTGGTCGTAATAACGATCGCAACGGAAATGACAAACGTTCAAATGATCGTAAATATAATGATCGTAGAAAACGATCTAGAGGACGTAAATAATCATATTTCGTCAAAAAACCATTGATGCTCAAAATCAATGGTTTTTGTTTTTTAGGCAGGAAATACTCTACTTACTGAGAATTAAATCATGTAGATTACTTAATAAGGAGGCTGTCCAATGCAAAAACCAATTGAAATTTCAGAGATAACGATTATACAGGATAAACGGCCAAACAGAAGAGCATTTATTTCCGGATTTGAAGAACCACTACAATTTGGTGTTCATGGAGGAGTGAAGGAATTTTATGGTGTGTCACCAGAGGAAGAGCACCCCTCAACATTAGATCATATCGTAGCAGCTGCTGGAGGATGACTTGTCGGAACACTTTCAGGCGCGCTGGAGGCGCGTAACATCCCAACATTCCCAAATAAGCTAAAAGGACGGTTTAAAGGTGTTATTGAAGCACCGGAAGGCGTATTAAAGATCACAACCATTCAATGTCATTATGAATTGATTATTCCTGAAAATAAAAAGGAGACAGCTGAGCGCGCATTGAACGTTTTTCCGAAAAAATGCCCTGTTGCCCAAACATTGGCAGGGTGTGTACATTTTGACCATTCATGGGATATAAAAACCGAAGGGTAGTCTGAAAAACATGTGTAGCATTACACATGTTTTTTTAAAGTTGTATTTATTTATATACATTTTATTGAATTCACATTTGGAAAGGTTTACACTTTGTATATAAAGATGGAAAATTGTCTAATGTAAGGAATGGGTGAGGGGTCATTATGTGGTTGTCTGTTAGTGAATTATTAGATAATGTGTTATTTATCATTTTTCCACTTCTAGCTTATCACGTTTTTTGGCATGAAGATAAATTAGACCGACAATCAACAGTGTTTCCGAAATTATTTTTTATTTTATTAATTTCTTTAATTGCTACAATGTCATTTCCAGTTACCTACACGAATGAATATACCTACGACCTCCGTATTATTCCAATTACATGTATGTTTTTGTACGGTCACACAATATCAGGTTTAACGTTAACTACAATCATGCTTATTTACACGATTATAATAGACTCATCCCAAATTCTTCCGAATTTAATAGGTAATTATTTTATAGCAATTGTCCTTTTGCTTATCGCAAAAAAATTTTATGACTCTGGAGGCTTATTGAGGAAAATTCTTCTCATTACGGGTTTTTACGGTCTTATAACCTTATCAAGAACTGTTTACTTTTTCATTACAGGTTTGACAGATCAATTAAAATTTACGTTAATATTAACTCTTATTACTTGGATAACGTTATTAATGGTCCTCTTTTTAATTGAAAAAATGGAAAAGCAGTTTGTTATTCAAAGAGAAATTCAAAATTATGAAAAAATGAACGCGGTTAGCCAGTTAGCAGCTTCTGTTACACATGAGATTCGTAATCCATTAACAACGGTGAAAGGTTTCTTGCAAATTTTGAGCAGTAATGAAAGCCTTTCGGATAAAAATCGTTCATATGTAGATATCTCAGTTGAGGAGTTAAATCGTGCGGAACATATTTTAAACGAATATTTATCTTACTCACGAAATGATAAAACATTTTGTGAACATTTAAATGTGTCAAAGCTTTTAAATAATTTAATTGATATTGTCGGAACTTATGCACATTCAAGAGGTGTGATAATTGATGCTAATGTAGAAGATGAATTGAATGTTAGAGCCTCTAAGCATGATATTCAGCAGTTGTTTTTAAATATTATGAAAAACGGAATTGAGGCTATGAATCATGGCGGGAGAATGACTGTCTTAGCTAAACAACATGTAAATTTTATAGTCATTAAAATTAGAGATAGTGGTAAAGGCATCCCTAAAGACGCTATAAAGAAACTTGGTACACCTTATTATACAACTAAAAGTGATGGAACTGGCCTTGGATTAACTGTCTGTTTTGAAATTATAAGAAGAATGAAAGGGGATATACAAGTTACGAGCAAACCAGATGAAGGAACGACTTTTACGATTTATCTTCCAAACGCCTAAAAGGTGTCGAGTTACAATGTTACAACGCGAAACCTGCGGTTGCCAGGGAAATATTATAAGTTGCGTTGTTGCTTTACTTCATCTTCCGCTAAATATTCATTTGCTGCTTCTAAAGCCTTATGTTCTTCAACAGAATCTCCAGGATAGGCTTTTTTTTCATCGGAAAGGGAACCTGCCGGTTGCACCGCTATGAAGGGTTCCTTCGGTGCGTTTGTTTTTCTGTCCCGGTATTTATCGTTTTTCACTTTCATTCACCACCCTCTAAATAATAATTTTATTTTATGAAAGTACATAAAATCTATACAAAATTAAATGAAGGAAGGATGTTGTGTTTGATTCGTGTAAATGATGTTGTCGAGGCGAGACATCGAATTACCCCATACATACATAAAACCCCCATGATAACTTCCAGGCAAATTGATTATATAACTGGGAATCGCGTCTTTTTAAAGTCTGAACATCTACAAAAAACTGGCTCCTTTAAAATAAGGGGAGCTACAAATAAAATGTTACATACCTTAAATCAACATAGAAATGAATTTCAAATAGTGACAGCAGCGTCCTCAGGAAATCATGGGCAAGCCGTAGCTTATATTTCCAATGAGTGCAACATAAAGGCGAAAATCGTTATCCCTGAAGATGCTACAATATCTAAAGTAAATGCCATTTTAAAGTATAACGGCATTATTGAACGTTGTGGTACAAATTCAGAGGAAAGACTACCTAGAGCAAAAGAAATTGCGCAAAGTGAAAATGGAATATATATCCCTCCTTACGACGATCCGTTTATTATGGCTGGACAAGGAACGGTTGGTCTGGAAATTTTAGACCAACTCCATGAAACTGATGTCATACTCGTCCCTGTTGGTGGTGGCGGATTAATATCAGGAATATTAACGGCAATTAAAGAGAAAAAACCAAGTATTCAAGTGATTGGGGTAGAGCCGAAGTTAGCGAATGATACCTTTTTGTCATTTCAACAGAGAAAACACGTCCTAAAAGATGGAACAAAAACGATCGCTGATGGGTTACGTACTTCAAAGCCAGGCTCATTGACTTTTCCTGTTTTGTTACGGTATTTAGATGACATGGTATTAGTGAGTGAAGAAGAAATTAAAAAAGCACTTACTTTCGTGATGGAGCGATTAAAGCAAGTCATTGAGCCGTCATCGGCAACCGTAATCGCTGCTTTACTTTACGGAAACGTAAAATATAAAAACAAAAATATTATAGCCGTTTTATCCGGTGGTAATATTGATTTACAAAATTTACATAACATATTGTCTGTAGAAACCTCATCATAGAGGTTTATTTTTTTTTGACAACGACTTTATCCCCAATATTGATCTCAAAATCTTGAACAGTACCCTTTGGGAGTTCCAATGCTGCTTTACCACCTTTTACGGGATAAATAAAAGTCCATGGCCTCATATTTTCCTTTATATAAATGATGGAATGATTTCCATCCAAAATAAGGATATCTATAGGAAAAAACATAAAAAAAGTATGGATGGATTTACATGGTTTTATAAACATTCCTTCTCGATATATAGGTTTACGACGGAACATAAATCCCTTCAAACGAGTAGCAAACGTATTGGATATTGTAATTTTATATGGGATTGTTATATGAGCGCCTTGTTTTCTAGTTAATTCCATCATAAGTGAAAGTCACCACCGTTACCATTAAATTTTCATGATAAATCTCATTTGTATATGATAATAAGATAATTTAGAGAGACAATATGAATAACGTTTTATGTGGCTGATGTAGCACAATCATTTACCCCATAGCGAGTGTGGAGGCGGGAGACCAGCCATAAAAAAACAGAAATTAGGGGGTTATATGATGAATAAACTAAAGGAATTCTTTATTGAAGAAGAAGGACAAGGGATGACTGAATATGGTTTAATTCTCGGTCTAATTGCATTAGCAGTTGTTGCCGTTTTAATACTTTTTGGTGACACGCTACGAGACAGATTTCAAGCAATTGTAGACGCTTTAACAAATGCGGGAAATAATACAGGTACAACACAGTAATTGAATGAACATATAAATTCCAATTCGCCCCTCTTTTCAATAATGATGGAAAGCTGGGGTTTTTCTTTAGGTGGGTAATTTTATGATCAATATCATACTTATAACGGTATTGTGTATCTCTTTTATTACTGATATACGATACCGCAAAATTTTCAATAATGTCACGTATCCAACTATATTGATAAGCCTTGTTTATTATGGTTTTCATACAGGCACTAGCGGGGTTTTATTTAGTGTGCTCGGGCTGTTAACAGGTCTTCTCTTATTCATGTTTCCTTTTTTATTAGGAGGAATAGGAGCTGGAGATGTGAAACTGCTCGGGGTAATTGGAGCACTAAAAGGTACGCACTTTGTTTTTTTTGCCTTTTTATACACATGTATAGTTGGCGGCATTATTGCCCTTTTTCTTCTTGTTTATCAAAGAAGACTAAAATGTTTAACAAAACGGATTTATCTTATGATGAATTTAAAAAGTATGGACACGATAAACAAAAATGAGTTTCATTCAAGTTTTCCGTACGGAGTACCGATTGTTATTGGAACGTTAATTCAATTAGGGGTGGAATGGTTTTGAAACGGTCGGAAAGAGGACAAGCAACTGTTGAACTAGCTTTAACAATTACCATCTTGTTGTTTATTGTTTTTGGAATGATTGATTTTGGGCGCATTTTTAACGTTTATTTAACATTAGAGCATTCCACCAGAGAAGGTGCCCGTATTGCTAGTATTGGTGCTGAAAATACCGAAATATATCAACGTGTACGCAATGCGGCAGGAAATTTAGATGCGGATCAAATGAATATCAGTATCTCACCAGATTCTAATCGAACACGCGGAAGTTATGTTACCATTTCGGTTTCTTATCCAGTATCAATCTCTACCCCAATTATTCAAGAAATTGTTCCTAATCCGTACATTGTGAAAACAGAAACTACGATGAGGATGGAATAGAATGGTAAGAAAGGTGAAGGATGAAAGTGGTCAAATTTTAATCATCGTTGCATTGTTAATGTCAGCATTTTTAGCATTGCTTGCTCTAGTCATAGATGGGGGAAACCTATATTTAGAACGGAATCGTCTTCAAAAAGCGGTTGACGCCTCAGCATTAGCTGGTGCTCAAGACCTTCCCACTTTCCCGAATCGGGCAAGAGAACAGGCAGAGTACACAGCATTTCACAACCAAGAAATTGATAACTTAACGATCGAAATACCTTCAGGTAATACATCCATATACGTTCATGCTAATAAAGAAGTTAATCTGATTTTTGCAAATGCAATTGGTTTTTCCGACCCAATTATTGAGGCGGAAGCAACGGTTTCTCTATATCCATTGTCTTCTGCAAAAGGAGCAATTCCTCTAGGTGTGGAATATAATACGGATTTAGCTTATGGAACGAGAAAGTCCTTAAAAGTTGGCGAATCAACTGTAGGGAATTTTGGTGCGCTAGCTTTAACAGGACCTGGCGCCAAAGATTACGAAACTGACTTAAAGTACGGATATGAATTTACTATAAAAGTAGGTGAAAGGCTCGATACACAAACAGGGAATATTGCAGGACCTACGAAAAAAGCAATTGATTATCGTCTAAGCGGTTGTCCAAATGAAACATATGAAAACTTTTCCACAGACTGTTCAAGGGTTGTTTTAGTACCTGTTTTTCGGCCGATTACTACAAGTGAGAACCAAGTAAAGTCAGTAGAAATTATTGGTTTTGCAACTTTTTTTCTAGAAAGTGTTACATCTACGAGCGATGGGGCTGAAGTGTTTGGACGTTTTATCCGGACCACACATATCGGGGAACTTAATGAAAATCAAACAGATTACGGCACGTATGGTTATAAACTAACCCAATAGAAAGTAGGTGAACAACTTTTGAAGGGGACACGAAAACTATGGATTATTTCAACTTTTCTTGGCTTCATTATGGCAACCCTTTTATATATTGTCTTGCAAACTGGAAGTGTAGAAGAAAGTCTAGATGAAACAGATGAGCAAGATGTAACAAATACTACAGACGATAAAGGTTTGGATCAGAATGAAGAAGATACAGAGGGCATTGAAGAAGTGGAAGAAGGACAGCCTCGATGGATTAATAATCGTTTTGATGTATCAGAAGGAAAAAGGGCGATTTCAATTCCTGTGTCAGATCCGCAAGGTGTATCAGGGTTCATTCAAAAGGGAGATTATGTCGATATTGTAGCGGATCTTCCTGCTCCCAAAGGCAATAAAGAAAATGTTCAAATTCTACTGCAAAATGTTAAGGTGCTAGCAACAGGGTACTATAACAATATACAAGTAAATGATGAGGAAGAGAGTCAAGAGGAACAACGGTTATACAATCACTATAACCTCATAACGCTGGAAGTCTCTCCTAAAGAAGGTGCCGCCCTCTCATATGTAGTCGAAGAAGCGAATTTCTACACATTAATGTTACGAAATACAGAAGATAAAGATGTTGTCGAGCATTTTCATATTAATTTGGATCAAATCTACAAAGGGGTGATCCAGAAATGATGAACTATTTTATTATTTCAGGGGGCCAATCAATTGGCGAACAAATAAAGGACAAGTTAAAAAAGGATCGGAAATATGCAAGGGCCTTTTCATCTGTTGAGGAATTTGCGAATACAACTCCTAAGGAGGAGCAAGGTATATTATTTGTTACAAATGCTACGAACTATGATTTATATGAAATAAGCGGGGATATTTCGATTCAATATCCACTTATTTCCGTCATTCTAATTGCAAACGAGGATGAGATTGATTTTCGGAAGGCAATGTATGTAGGTGCGGTGGATATTATTGATGAATCATTAGAAGATGATGAATTTAAGGCTGCACTAGCGAAAGCGGAAAGTATTATTGAATTGAAAGCAGAAGAACTGGAAAAAGGGAATATTAAACACCATGTAAGTCATATTGTGACTGTTGCATCAACGAAAGGTGGCATAGGTAAAACGACATTAAGTGTTAACCTATCCGTATCTTTTGCTTTAAGGGGATATAAGGTTATTATTATAGATCTTGACCTGCAGTTTGGTGATGTTCCGTTATTATTAGATGTCCAACCGAAACAAACAATATACGAATGGTTAAAGGAATCGTATGAAAATGGAGATGGAGCTCTTGATTCTTATATTTCAAAGGATGCGAAAACCGGTGTACACCTGTTAGCGGCACCACATTTGCCGGAGTTTGCCGAGTTAATTAACGGAGAACACATATCTTTTATTTTAGGACAACTAAAAAAAGAGTACGATTTTATTGTTGTTGATACACCACCATCTTTCGTGGAAACAAGTTTAGTTGCCATTGAAAACTCTGATGACATTATTTTAGTTACATCACTCGATTTGCCAGCATTGAAGAACGGGAAATTAGCGGTAGACACATTTCAGGTGCTCGGTCTGAATGATAAAGTGAAAGTCGTCTTAAATAGGGAAACTCCTATGGAAGGGATGGATAGGAATACGGTTGAAAATATTTTGGGTATGAAACTAACTGCTGCCATACCTAGTGATTATAACACTGTAATCTCAGGAATTAATTTAGGAAATCCATTTGTTGTACGTTCACCGAAAACAGCAGTAGCTAAGTCTGTCATGAATTTGGCTGAACAATTATACCCGTCTGAGAGCAAACAAAATAATGGACAAAAAAAGAAGAAACGTAAATTTTCTTTTCTTCGATCGAAATAAAGAGGTGTTCCTAAATTATGTCACTTTTGAAACGATTAAATGAAAAAAATGTTACCATATCAAGCACAAGCTCAAAACAACAACAACGTAAGGAAACGATTAGACCGAAGGAAAATGAATTAAAGGTGTCTTTACGAAATCACCTCATTACCGAACTAAAAAATCATAATAATTTAGATGAAGAACAACAACTCCAATTACTGAATAAGGAAGCGATGGAGTTTTTAAACGAAAATGGAGAGAGATTAACATTTGAAGCAAAGAAAACGTTAGTCGAAGATGTCGCGAATGAGTTAACAGGATATGGCCCCATCACCCCTTTATTAAATGATCCAAGTGTATCGGAGGTGATGGTCAATGGACCTGATGAAATTTATGTTGAAAAAAGCGGGCGGCTTATAAAAACCCCTTCTTACTTTCGCGATGATGATCACATATTACAAGTTATAGAAAAAATAGTAGCCCCACTAGGTAGAAGAATTGATGAAAGTAGTCCAATGGTGGACGCCCGTCTCCCGGATGGATCGCGTGTAAATGCTATCATTCCTCCGCTCGCTTTAAATGGTCCAACGATTACAATTCGAAAGTTTCCTACAGATCGATTACAAGTTGAAGACTTGATCCGATTTGGCACATTAAGCCGTGCAATGGCCCAGTTCTTACAAGGTTGTGTAAAAGCAAGATTAAACGTTTTTATAAGTGGGGGAACCGGTTCTGGTAAAACAACCTTATTAAATGTATTATCCTCATTTATTCCAACAGATGAACGGATTATTACAATTGAGGATGCGGCTGAACTGCAACTTTCCCAAGACCATGTTATTTCTCTAGAGACGAGGCCGCCAAATATTGAAGGACGAGGTGCAATTACAATTCGCGACCTTGTAAGGAATTCCCTGCGAATGCGACCAGACCGTATTATCATCGGAGAGGTGCGTAGTGCCGAGGCGCTAGATATGTTACAAGCCATGAATACAGGTCATGACGGATCTTTAGCAACCGGACATGCAAACTCACCTCGTGATATGATAGCCAGATTAGAGACAATGGTTTTAATGGCAGGTATGGATTTACCTGTCCGAGCAATACGTGAGCAAATTGCAGGTGCTATTGATTTGATCATTCAACAAACGAGGTTGAAGGATGGTAGTCGAAAGATTACACATGTTACGGAAGTTGTTGGAATGGAAGGAGAGACCATTACACTGCAAGATATATTTAGTTTTAAGCAAACAGGTACAAATGAAGATGGGAAAATTGAAGGAAAGTTTGTTTCAACTGGGATTCGTCCTCGTGCTGCAGAAATATTAGAGAACTATGGAATAGACGTGCCAAAGGACTGGTTTGCTGAGGAGTGGTAATGGTGTACGTATTGTTAATCATTATATTTACGTTGCTATTTGGTGGTATAGCGACATTTATATCAAGAAGAAGAAACCCTATAGAAAGACGGTTGAGACGTTTTATTCCGAAGGAAACAGAATCGTCTCCTGCCAGACCGCAAACGACAATTAACACAGATAACGAAGTACAACCTACCATCAAACTGTTTCGTATTATTGCAAAAGTTTTTAAGGGGAAGCGTTTTGCGGAGAAATGGAATCGTCAATTAGAACAGGCAGGTGTGCCTCTCAAGCCTGAAGAATTTATTACGATTAGGGTGTTACTTCTTCTTTTGTCATTAGTCATTGTTTCATTGTTTAATATGAATCTGCTTTCTCGGCTAATCATTCCGGTATTTGGTTGGGTGTTGCCTGTTATGATTTTACGTAACCGTAGGGAAAAGAGATTAGCTCGTTCTTCTATTCAACTACCACAAGCGTTAAGTACACTTGCCACTGCTATGAAGTCCGGTTTTAGTTTTATGCAAGCGATGCAACTTGTTTCAAAGGAGATCCCAGATCCTCTTGGTACAGAGTTTGGTCAAGCAATTCGAGAAATAAATTTAGGTATATCTTCAGAAGTTGCCTTTCAAAATATGACTGAAAGATTGCCGAATGAAGATTTAAAACTTGTTGTAAATGCTGTTATTATTCAAAGGTCAACAGGGGGGAACTTAGCAGAATTATTAGAAACCATCGAAGAAACAATTAATGAGCGTGTACGTATTAAAGACGAATTAAAAGCGTTAACAGCACAAGGTCGAATGTCGGCATGGATTATATCATTACTTCCTGTTGTACTTGGATTATTTTTAAATTTAATGAGCCCAGAATACTTTGGACCTATGCTAACCCATCCAGTAGGATGGTTATTACTCGGACTTGGTATAGTATCTGGAGTATTTGGATGGATATTAATTCAAAGAATTATCAAAATCGAGGTGTAATGAATGTTAGACGTTACCCTTTGGGTTATTGCGTTCTTCTTTTTTACATTATCAATTGGTTTATTGCAGTTAAAGCTTTCCGAAAAACGATTAAAGATAGAAGAGCGAATTGCACCGCTTATACAAGAACAATCTGAAAAAGCCATTGAAACAAAAGAAGAGAACGAAAATCATTCCTTTAAGGCGAGAGTAGTCCAGCCATTATTTACAAAAACCCGTACTTTTTTATTGAAGCGTATGCCGAAAGAAAAAGTAAAGGATGTTGAAAGACGATTAAGGGAGGCAGGGCATCCTTTTGGGTTAAAAGGTATTGATTTCTTTGTCGCCCAATTAGTTGTAGCTACATTTTTTGCGCTCTTTTTATTCCTTGTTTCCTTAAAGGGGAGCGACAATATGATGAGTCCGTTATTTTTAAGTGTATTTACGTTCTTCTTTATATTGTTTTATACAAATTTTTACGTTAATAGTAAACGGAAGCAAAGGATTGCTCTAATTGAACGGTCTATGCCTGATTTCTTTGACATGGTTAACATTTCAATTGAAGCAGGACTTGGGTTAGATGGTGCGCTAAGAAGAGTAAGTAAACAAATGGGAGGCCCTTTAGCGGATGAATTTCAATTTACAATTGAAGATATGGCACTAGGGAAAACAAGAAGACAAGCTTTTACTGAATTAAGGGAACGTGTAGCGTCAGATTTTTTTAAAAGTGTCATTAGTGCGTTAATCCAGGCGGATACTATGGGAATTAGTATATCGAAAGTTCTTCGCTCTCAAACCCAAAGAATCCGTGAACAACAGAGACAAAGGGTTAAAGAACAAGCGATGAAAGCACCTGTTAAAATGATGATCCCTATGGTTTTGTTCATTTTTCCTTCCTTGTTTATCGTATTATTAGGTCCTGCTCTAATTCAATTCATGACGATGTGGAACTAAAGGTTGCGTATGCAACCTAATTTTTTTGTAACAAAAAAGGCAAATTACATTGACTATGAAACAAATATTTCATATTATATATTAAAATTAAATTATTATTTCAAATGGAGGGAGAACTTACGTTGATGATTGATGATGTTTCACTTCATGGAGGCAAGCGAAAGACTTCTAAGGCGTTGTTTCATGAAGCTGAACAAGTAATGCCTGGTGGTGTAACGGCTAATATTAAATTTTTTGAACCAAACCCAATTGTGATGGAGTACGCAAAAGGGAGCAGATTATTTGATGTGGACGGCAATGAATATATAGATTATTTACTATGTTATGGTGCACAAATACATGGTCATGGTCATGAAGAAGTGATGAAAGAAGTTAAAGCGCAAATAGAAAAGATGGGAACTACGATTTTTGGAACACCACACCGTTTAGAGGCAGAAATGGCAAAAAAACTCGTTCAATTGTACCCTAGTATTGATATGGTCAGATATACAAATTCCGGTTTAGAGGCAACATTATTAGCAACAAGATTAGCAATGGCCTATACGAATAAAAAGAAAATAGCAAAATTTGAAGGGCATTATCACGGTGGTTCTGATCAATTTTTAGTAAGTGTAAATCCAAGTATTGAAGAAGCTGGGTCTGCGGAACAACCAAATCCTGTGCCAGAATCAAAAGGAATACCCGATTATTACGTAGAGAATACCATTATTCTCCCGTTTAACGACTTAGAAGCATGTGAGAATCTTTTATGGAAGCATCGACATGAGATAGCGGCAATTATTATGGAACCGATATTAGGAGGATTTATCCCGGCAAATAACGAATTTATTCAAGGGATAAGAAGGATAACGAAACAATTAAATATTTTGCTAATTTTTGATGAGGTGAAAACAGGATTTCGTATATCTTTAGGTGGGGCACAACAAGAATACAATATAAAACCTGATATTACCGCACTTGGAAAAGTGTTAGGGGGAGGGTTCCCTATAGGAGCAGTCGGTGGTAGAGAAGATATCATGATGATGAGTGCTCCAAATAAGGGAAAAGACATTTTAACAGCTGGAAGTCGATCAAGTAATCCACAAGAAACATTGTTTCATAGTGGAACGTATAATGGTCATCCTACCGTTTTAGCAGCTGGGTTAAAAACAATACACTTACTAGAGGGTCAGGAAACGATGAAACGTCTTATTAAAACGACGAATCAATTGCGCTGCGGATTAGAGGATGTATATTCCCGGTATGGCTTTCCTATGCAAACCGTAGGGATGGGAAGTATATTTAATATCATATTAGCTGATCAACCTATCAAAAATTATCGCGATATGAAACATGTAAACATGGAATTACGCAAACAAATTGATCATGAATTACTTGATTTAGGTATTTATACGAAACCATTAAATCGTTACTCACTATCAACCGCCCATACAGAAGAAGATATAGCACTTACGATTGCTAAGCATGAACATGTTTTACGCCGGTTAAGGAGGTAAAGTCCTACGTTATGGCAAACGTTTATCAACTCATTGCAGAAAAAGTTCCAAGTATGAGTAAGTCGCAAGAAAAAATTGCTACGTATATACTCGAAAATCCGACGAATGTACCGTTCCTGACTGTTAGGAAACTTGCACAATTGACAAATGTGAGTGAAGCAACGATTGTTCGGTTTGCCACCTTTATTGGGTACACAGGGTTCCCTGAGTTTCAACAAGCGATGCAGGACTCCTTACAAAAACAGTTAACGACAACAGAACGGTTACAAATGTCTTCAAAAGTATACAATGATCAAAATCGATCTATATTTGACCTTTTCCAAGATGATATGGACAATATTCAAGATACGATTCGCTCATTAGATGTGTCCTCTTTTCAAAAAGCTGTTGATGTTTTGCTACATGCACGGAAAGTTTATATTCTAGCAAACCGAAGTGCCATGTCATTAGGGATTTTTATGGACTATTATTTACGAATTGTATTAGATAATGTAGAAAATGTAACCTCATACGAGTTAATTTCCGAAAGATTTTATAACCTTGATAAAGAAGATGTCGTAATTGGCATAAGTTTCCCTCGCTATACGAAAAGTACAGTCCAAAGCTTTGCTTACGCAAAACAAAGAGGGGCAACGACGATTTGTTTAACAGACAATTTATTGTCACCTCTTGTCCCAAACGCGGATATTTCATTAACAGCATCGAGCCGAATGCCGAGTTTTATCGATTCATTTGTTGCGCCCCTTAGTTTAATTAACGCAATCATTACGCAATTAGGAAACAAAAAACAAATTGACATTAAAGAGAAATTGGATCAGTTAGAACAAATGTGGGATCATTTAGATATATTTTATACGTAAAATGTAACAAGATGTTTTCGGGGAGGGAATTGATTGAAAGATTATCATTGTTGTGCAACGTGCATTCACTTTGAAGCGATAAAACAAAAACCATCAGGTATGGTGTATCGTTGTGTTCGTTTAGGTTACGAAACGAAGCCTTCTTATCAATTCCGTTGCTGGGATCCAAAAGAACATATTGTAAAGCTTATAAATAAGGAAAAGTAGGTGACAAAAAGGCATGTTAGAGCATGCCTTTTTGTTTTCATAAATATATGCCGTTTCGCAAACTCTATAAGTAATTGACAAAAGATAAAAGGTGATTTTTATGACGTTATTTAGACTTGGCTACGTTGCTATGAGTGTACATGTGAAGAATGCTTCACCATCACAAACGATGACGTATAATCAATTTGAAAAAATACGGGACCGTGAAGCTGCAGTCCGTAAATTAGAATTAATAGCTAAAACCAACATCAACAATTGTTTACGGTTATTAAAACATAATGCCGCCCACGACATTCGTTTTTTTCGTCTAAGTTCAAAGCTTGTCCCTTTAGCTACACATGATGAACTTAGAGGGTGGAACTTCATTCGTCCTATAAAGGAGGATCTTAAGGAATTAGGAAAATTTGCTACCGAGAAACAAATGCGTATTGATTTTCATCCGGATCACTTTGTCGTGTTGAATAGTCCTACCGAACATAATTTGAAATCTTCTATTATATTGTTAAAGTATCATCGACTATTATTAAAAGGTATGGGTCTGGATAGTACTCATCGATGTGTCATTCACCTTGGTGGGGCATATAAAGATAAAGAAGAATCGTTAGAAAGGTTTGTATCCAATTGGGGTACTGTTCCTCGTACAATACAAAACATGGTTATGTTAGAGAATGATGATAAAACGTACAATATCCAGGATGTGCTTTATGTTTGTGAAAAACTAAATATTCCTATGGTCTTTGATCTTCATCACCATTTAGCTAATCACCTTCAAACAGATTGGCAAGCGGAATGGGAGCGTATTTTAACAACGTGGGAGCACTCTCCATATCCAATCAAAATGCACATTTCAAGCCCTAAAAGCTCGGAACAGTTTCGCCATCATGCAAATTATATTGATCCGAAAATGTTCTTGCAATTTGTTCACGACGTAAATGGAAGTGTTGATCAAATCGATTGTATGATTGA